>JASFVS010000116.1:0-8531 GCA_050049715.1 Phycisphaerales bacterium | reverse complement strand
TTGTATACACGTTTGCTCAACAACTGTTTGTGGGGGTACAATAAGAATATCTCCGACACAGATATCAACAGGTTTTTCGCCCCAATATTCGTCTAACAGTATGGCTTCTCCCGTATGCTCAAAGCCAACTAACTTGCTTTTTAACATTTTTGGGGACGAGCTACTTAATTGTTCAAAATGAGTTGATGAAATAATTTTAAGCGAACGATGCATATGTATAAGCAATGATTGGTACCCAACTCCCATATATCCCGAAATAACAAAAACTTGTTCTGGAGTACATTCACTAATCTTCCAACCTCTATCGGTAAATGCCTTACAGACAGCCAGTTTAGGCATCAGAAGAAAACCTGCAAAACAATCCGCAAGAAACTCATCTGGCTCCCACTGCTTTTTTGATGCAGAATCCAGCACTTCGTCCACACGACTTCCATGATCAAAAATATGATGACCATATTCATGTGCACAATTAAATGCCATTCTTCCGCGAGGACGACAGGACGAAACTAATATAAGTGGATTGCCATCATTGTAGTAAAGTCCTTCCATGCTGGGAATATTTTGAAATCGAACTTCAATATTAAAATGATAAATAAAGTCAAACACACAAATAGGAGAAGCAGGATCTATTCTCGCACGCCGCCGTTCCTGGATGGCTGCCGTATATGCCCTTCGAGCTAACTCTATCCTTTTACTCATTGCCCTTTACCTTTCTTTGGCCGCAAAGCGCTAAGCAAATTCATAACTTTATCAAGGTCGCCCGTTTTAAGCTTAGCCAGTTGACGAGCAGCAAAGTGAATACGTTCGTCATCATGTTCAGATATTACTTCAGAACCAGCAAGCCATTCCATATCAACAGAATATATTTCTGTTAGTTTTAATAATTCATCAGCTGATACGCGACGTCGACCGGCTTCCATCTCTGAAACCGATGGTCTATGGAGTCCAAGCATTTTGGCAACTTGAGCTTGTGATAACCCTGCCATTTCTCGTGCTGTCCTGAGACGTGAGGCAATTATTTTACGATCTTCATCTACATTACTCATGTTTTCCCTTTTTTTCTGAAGTTATTTCAAGAATCCTATTTGCAATTTCACCTACAGATAGTGCACGTTTGCCGTCTTGAGAAGCACACAAGTTTCCAACTACACCGATGTTAATTTCCGCATCGACCATGGATGCCAATTCAACACCATTGAGACTATCGAAACCTGGAACCCCTCCGATTGGAACTGTTTCTTTGGTAACTCTAATGGTTTTACGACCACTGATTTCTTGGATTTCTAATACAATTCTAATAACAAGTTTTATTGCTTCAGCATAAGTCATATTTAGCTCCTTACATAAACGTAAGATTATCTTACCTTCATTTACAACCTACGTCAACAAGAAATTTGAAAATATTTTAAAAGAAATTCCGTCAACTAAATACCAACCATTTCCGCGTTAATCAGTGAAATCTGCGGTTGATAATAGTCTTCTTAGCTATCTCTGTCAAGAGATTCTCGATACTATATACTAAATACCAAATACTACATACTTGTTGCTAAATTCTCTTTTTAGAATATATTATCTCCATGAACATTCTTATAGTTTACGATTCTTTTTTCGGCAATACGGAGCAGATAGCTCGTGCGATTGGTAATGCCCTTGGCGAACCGGAGGACGTCGGAATATTGCGGGCGGGTGAAGTCAGGCCGGAGCAATTGACGGGAGTCAAATTGCTTGTCGTCGGCTCTCCTACGCGGGCATTCAGGCCGACAGGCGCGGTTAAGCAGTTTCTTCGAAGGATTCCGAGTGCCGGCCTAAAAGGCGTTAAGGCGGCCGCATTCGATACCGGCATTTCGTTAAGTGACATCAACTCATCTATAGGGCGTTCTTTTGTTAAATTTTTCGGCTACGCCGCCAGGCCTGTTTCGGACAAACTCAGGAAAAAAGGAGCTGAAATAGCAGCCGCTCCTGAAGGGTTCTTCGTAGAAGGGACGGAAGGGCCGCTCAAAGACGGCGAGCTCGAACGCGCCGCGGACTGGGGGAGGAAAATAGCAGCGTTACTATAAACAAACCGACAAAACACAATTACCCTTCGTGACCAGATTTAGCTACCGCCCCTTCGTGTCTCCACTTCGTCCTTGGGCTTCGCTCCACCCTGGGTGTGCATAAAGCAGAAATGACATCTTATACAGCATTTCCGCAGGAGGCCTGCACGAAAATGCGAGAAAAGAAGGTGAGACTGGAAAAATTAAGATATTAAAACGGCGGGCTTTCTGGTAGAATTCCTGTTGTGTAAAGAGAGACTACAGAATTGCAGAATATTTAAAGGGACGTGAATTTCTCATAGATTATGTTAATCGATGATACCATTACGACACTTACCAAGATTTATCAGTCAATCGACAAGGGTATTCCAAAAACGGCCGCCAGTCCTAACGCTTTAGTTAATCACTTAAATGATTTGTATATTGAATCCGGTGACGACCTTTCCTCAAAGGAGCTGTTCGGATATGATGACGTTGGCAGTCCTTCAATAACACTCACTATCGCTATTGATGTTGATTTTGACGTCAAAACAGCCATGGAAAATATGCGAGCAAGACTACACGCAAAACGGCGTGACCAGGCCGATGAAATAGGAAAAACAGGCGTAGTCTGGTCTTATGGACGTTATGATTTTGTGTGTGACGACGATGCAGGATTTCTACGAATATCACATAGATACAGCCATAGACGAAGAGATACAAGGTCTATATTAAGCGTAATAAAGCAGATGATAAGTTATGCCATAGATTATCTGGAGGAAGCAAGGAAATTTGAAGAGGAAGGCACCGGAATTCCAGAAATAGAATGACATACATTTCCTGACTCCTCGTAGCATGCAAAGGGTTTAGCCGAAGCGGAATCCGAACCCTATACGCTCTACGCTAAACGCTATCCACCATACAAATTCCATTTTAAAAAAACGAAAAACAAGACATGGTTTAGTGCCGTATTATCCGATACCGGCCGGCTTCGGAGTAAAAAACATCTAAACCTGTGGGGCAAAAAGGCCGATTTTTTATCATTCGCCGCGTTTGCAAAAAAGAAACGGCAATTTTTCTTTGACAAAACGTTTTACGAGTTGATAATTGTCGGGTTTTGAGTTTGTTATCGGAAGGTGGCAACTAAAGCTAAAGGAATGGCTCCTCGGAGGACTCTTCTCGGCTTACTTAGGTTGTTTATATGACGAGCGAAACCAATTACGATACTGTTTTCGGCAAAATGGTGATTGAGCAGGGTCTTTGCACCGACGAGGAGCTGCGTCACTCGCTCGATGAGCTGAAAACCCGCAGCAAAATCAATCCTTCGATACTCAAGGATCTGATGATTGAGCTTGGCTATATCAC
The DNA here is from genome assembly GCA_050049715.1 of Phycisphaerales bacterium. GTDB lineage: Bacteria > Planctomycetota > Phycisphaerae > Sedimentisphaerales > Anaerobacaceae > NIOZ-UU13. Next base: position 5,151 of record JASFVS010000116.1, on the reverse strand, counting down.
CGAGAGCCAGGCCGAGCGTTTAAAGAAAGGAATCAAGGAAAGCAAGGCCGCCGCGCATCAGATTCCCGGCTATAAAATCCTCGGCAAGCTCGGCGCCGGCGCAATGGCGATTGTGTACAAGGCCCGCCAGTTGAGTTTGAACCGCACCGTTGCGATTAAGATTCTGCCGAAGCGTTTCAGCGAGAATGAAGAGTACGTCGAGCGTTTTTACAAGGAGGGCCAGGCCGCCGGCAAGCTTAATCACCAAAATATTGTCCAGGCCATCGACGTCGGCGAAGCGGGCGGCTATCACTATTTCGTAATGGAATATGTCGAGGGCAAGACCATTTCCGACGATTTGGTCGCGGGGAAGGTTTTCGAGGAGAACGAGGCGCTGGACATAACCATTCAGGTCGCCAAGGCCCTCGCCCACGCCCACGCATGCAGCCTTATCCACCGCGACGTCAAGCCCAAGAACATAATGATAAACTCAAACGGCATAGTCAAGCTGGCCGACATGGGTCTTGCCCGCGCGACAACCGACATCGAGGCCGCACAAAGCGAAGCCGGCAAAGCTTACGGAACGCCATACTACATCGCCCCCGAACAAATCCGCGGCAAAATTGACATCGACGGCCGAGCCGATATCTACGGCCTGGGAGCGACGCTCTATCATATGGTGACAGGCCGGGTGCCGTTTATGGCGGAAGATTCGGCCGATGTTATGCGAAAGCATCTCAGAGAAAAACTGATTCCGCCGGACCATATAAATACGGCGCTGTCGGCGGGAGTCTCCGAAGTGATTGAAATTATGATGGCGAAGCAAAAGGAAGACCGCTACAGTAACGTGGAAGAGCTGCTGCTTGACCTTGAGGCGCTTCGTAAAGGTGAGCCTCCGCTGCAGGCGCATAAAAGGTTCGATGTTTCCATGTTCGAGCAGTTCGAAGAAGGCGATGTCATCGAAGATGCGGAAGAAAACTACGAAGGTGACATCGTTGCCCGGTACAGAATGGCGGTCTTAATTTCAAGTATGCTTGCCGCAGTATTTTTCGTAATTATTCTTATTATGCTGCTGACGTAATCAATCCGTAAGAGCCAACGGCGAAATCGTTAAATTATATTCCTCACAAAGGCAGGGACGACAATCAATTTCGAATATCCGGTTTTCAGCAGAGGTCTTCCTCCGTGAGTCCACAGGACTCCGCCGTAAGGCGTCCCATGGACTTGCGGAGGACACTTAACAGTGCAAACAAATACTAATTACCAAAATTCAAAATAGTAAATTCGCTATAATATTCTCCTGGGGGTCGTTTTTGGTTTTTTCTTGAAAAATGCTGAGGAGGTGGTATAATGCCTTTGGTTACATTAGATCGGCTTTTTTGGAGGAGGTAATACAAATAGCTTCCAAACATCGGGGTTTTCAGCAATACATGTCTTATCCGTCAAATGTACGCACGCCGGACAGTGTTCATTCGGTTAGATAAGTCTATAATGAAAAGTAACGCAGCATAAAAAGACAAATTCCCAACGGATTAAGATAATTATATTTTTTCGAAAGGGCGAATTCATGAATAAGATAATTTCAATTGTGTCAGCAGCATTATTTGTGGTGAACCTGTTAGCTATGGCAGCACCGGCGCAGGAATTTGTTCCTAATATTGTGGGGCTTGATGAATCTGAGGCGGAGATAGAACTTGATATGTGTCTCCTTACGCTGGGTTCTCGTACGTATGCCTGCGATAATATGTTCCCTGCCGGTATAATAATCAGTCAATCGCCCGAAGCGTGGGACTTCGTAGACTGGTACTCTTCGGTTGATGTGGTAATTTCTACGGGTCCCTGTAGTACCGATGTCGAGGTCCCTGATGTAGTGGGTATGAATGAAAATGACGCAGGGTCAGCGCTCAGTGCTGTTTCTCTTACGGTGGGCTCTTGTGCGTAGAGCTGCCATAATACGGTCCCTGCCGGTATAATAATCAGTCAATCGCCTTCAGGGGGGAGCACAGTGCCTAAGAACACTTCGGTGAATTTGGTAGTTTCTACGGGTCCCTGTACGGGGGACGAGGTCACTGTTCCTGATGTAGTGGGTATGAGTGAAGAGAACGCAGGGTCAAGGGTCAAGTCCGCCGGCTTTACGATTTCCTGGACATATCAGAATAGTGATACTGTGGCAGAAGGACATGTAATCAGCCAGGACCCACAGGGGGGAACATCGGCTCCTGAAGGCTCTGATGTGACACTTGTTTTATCTGTTGGCTCGCAGTATGACCCATCTGTTGAGCCGGATGTAAATTGTCTGTTAGCACACTGGAAGCTGGATGAGACGGAAGGCTCGATTGCCTATGACAGTGCGGGTATCAATGACGGTATCCTCATGGGTAACCCGCGGTGGTCAGAGGGAATGTTAGACGGCGCGCTGGATTTCGATGGTGACGGCGATTATGTGGACTGCGGAACAAATGAAGAACTCAACAGCCTTCGCCAGAAGATGACTGTCGCGACATGGGTGAATATCAGATCTCTCACAACCGCCTGGATGGCTATTGCCGGCAAGGGCGAAACCGCCTGGAGGCTTTCCGTTAATAACGATACCACGGGTATTCACTTCGGATTCACAGGTGGTGACAAAGGCTGGCAGGGGGCAAACTCGGTGACGGAGCTGCCCATGGAAGAATGGCACCATATTGCCGGGGTGTATGATAATGAAGTCGGAGCCACTATTTATATCGACGGCGTTGCAGAGGCCAACAACCCTGATTTGGACGGAGTTGTGATGAATGATATGCCGTTCTTATTAGGCGAGAACCCGGAATCCACCGGTCGTTTCCTTGACGGCCTAATCGACGATGTTCGAATCTATGGGTGCGCGCTGAGCGTCTATGAAGTTCTTTATCTTTCCAGTGGGCAAACGGAGTCGGTTGACCCCGGCACCGAAGGCCTGGTTGCCTACTATCCACTCGAAAGAGATGCATCAGACAGCTCCGGTAACGGCCGGGATGGTATCGCTGTCGGCAATCCAATGTTCGTCTATGGTATGTTCAACATGGCAATGGAATTCGACGGCGATGACTACGTGGATACCGGTTACACCGATGACCTGGCCACCTTTACTCTGAGCGCATGGGTAATTAGCCCGGCCGCACCATTAGGAGATCCCCCAAGTGGACCGGTCCATCGCGAGCAGAATTACCAGATTAACTGGAACCACCATGATTCGGACTGGCAGGGAACGGTAGGCATCGACGCCGGAGGCTGGCATAATGCGAGTTTTGGAGCCTTAGAGGCAAATACATGGTATCACTTAGCCGGGACATACGATGGAGGAGAACTCAAGGCATATAAAGACGGCGTTTTGATTTCGACCAACGATGCTCCGTTCGGTCCTCCGAATAGCGAGTGGAACAGCCTCAAGCTGGCAAGACATGCGGCGAACGCCGGACAGTACTTCACCGGTACAATCGATGAAGTCCGGATATACGACCGGGCTTTGTCTGACGATGAGATTCGTTACCTTGCCAGATTTTAGGCTTACACGAATATACTAATAACGGTTGCTTCGAGGCTATTGTTAACAGATTAAAAGGTGGGGCAAGCCCCACCCTGTTAACCGGATGCCTGTAGCGTAAGCCATCTCGGCGACTTACGCAGGAATGACAATTTACATAGCATTTCTACCCCCCTGATGCGAGTTATGAGTGTAGCCCCTCGGGGGTAAACTTCAGCCAGCTTTTAATTTATTATTTATGATTTACGATTTATTATTTTTGGATTCCCGCTTTCGCGGGAATGACAGTTCATATAGCATTTCTATCGAAAGCCAGCATGAGCATCGGACTGTCATGCAAACGCAAAGCGTTGAAATGATTAAAAACAGAGCGAACTGAAGGTAGAAATGCTATTAGTAGACTATATGACAGGACGTAGTGAATAAAATCAGAACGAACCTAAGGTAGAAATGTTATTCAAGAGCCAAATTTGGGGAATTGTCTTTTATTTGTCCTGCCTGAAGGGTAAAATGTTCGTGATCCGTTTATGGCCGGATGAAATACAGAGAGGATAAGCAAGAGCGGATTTGGAGCATAAAGTGGATATAGCAGAGAATTTATGTTTAAGCAAAAAGGGGCAAACAGTAGGTTTGCCCCTTGATAGTTATAATATTGAGGAGATCCAAAAAATGGAGCGCTCCGCAATCTTCCAAAAGGAAGACTTATTATAACTTGCTCTCAAACGATAGGTTACCATTATGGCAAAGGAAAATCAATAAGAAAATAAGAAAAAATCAAAGGGAAATAATGAAAAAAGAAAAAGTTATTTTGGGATTAGATATAGGTATAGGGTCAATCGGCTGGGGGCTAATGAAAATCGGAGAGGAGAAATATAAGTACGAAAAGGACGATGGAACGGTCGAGGAAAAAAGCAAAATAGCAGGCGGCAAGATAATAAGTACAGGTGTCAGAACATTTCAAATACCACAGGATAAGGACAAAAAGAGCTTAGCACTTAAACGAGGCAATGCAAGGAGAAGCAGAAAAACCACAAGACGGAAGGCGAAAAGATTAAAACATCTTATTGAACTGGCAAAGGAGTTCGGGTTGATAGATAAAGACTTCAGTAGAGATGAAATTCTAAAGCCTAAGAAGGGAGACAAAGAAAACCAGTGGGACATCTGGTTCGTTAGAAAAAAAGCTCTCGAAAAAAAGCTTAATGACATCGAACTTTTCAGAGTTTTGTACCATATCGCCAAACACCGGGGCTTCTATTTTCATACTAAAGCAGAAGAAATGCAGGAAGAAGATAAGGAAACTGCTGAAGGACAAGAGAAAGCAAAAGTTAAAATAGGGCTCAGAAGAATTCGGAAGATGTTAGAAGACGGAGGATATAAAACTGTAGGTCAAATGTTCTGTGAGAATTTCAAGCAGACGAATGGAAAAAATAAAAGAAACACAAAAGATAAGTATGAAAACGCCATCCATAGAAATCTGCTGAAAAAAGAGATTGAGAGAATTTTTGAAGAACAGCAAAAATTAGGAAATTTAAAAGCCAAGGAGGAACTAAAACAAAGATATATTGATGAAATTCTGATGAAAGAAGAGGGGATTGATGATGAGAAACTTCAGAAGATGATGAGCAAATGTGAGTTTACTGACGAATTGTGTTCGCCAAAAGAAGGTT
>JASFVS010000115.1:0-8535 GCA_050049715.1 Phycisphaerales bacterium | reverse complement strand
CGGATCACATAGTTGTTTTCCCTGATATGAGCTACAGGAATGGTTTTCATCCCATCTTCTCTGCAAAACAGCCAGGTCCCCTCCCCAGGAAAATTTATAATTCTTTTCCAAATAAATATTTGACAATTCATTAATATCTTGTGTAAATTTAGGGCATTACAAGGAAGTAACCGAAATACAGGGGTGGTTTTATGGAACTGGAGAACAGAAAACCCTCAGGCCGAGAAAAGGACGAGGCATCAATAAAACTTCTCAAGAAGCTCCGGGAGCAATTGTACTCCTCCGATGCATCAATTCGGCGAAAGGCGGCTCATAAGCTGTCCTGGATGCAGGAGGATGGCTTAGACATCTTGAAAGCTGCTTTATTTGACCATTATCCCGTACCAACGAAAAACGCCGCCGCATATGGACTCAGAAAAATGCAGGGCAGAATGAAGAAAATGGCCCTAGAGGTTTTGGAAGGAGGTGTAAATGACCGCAACGCCACAACGGCGGAGATATGCAGAAATGCCTTACAGCTTTTAGGGCAGAAAACACCAAAGAAGTCTACTCAAAAAAAGCCGCGAACAGGAAAAATGAGAATAAAAGAGATTTCGCACAAAAGTAAGCCTCGCAGGAGAGTTGATTCGAGATATACACGCAGGTAGCAGCTCGTAGAAAATACGAACTTAGCTACCCCCCCCTGGAACCGTGTAAAATATTCCCCCTTCGATAATCTTTCGTGTTCTATTTCATTTCACCAATAGCAACGTCAAAATCATATAGATAGCAACACTTATGGAATCGTTTGCTGTTGTTACCAGGGGGCCGGAGCTTATAGCCGGATCTATACCAATTCGGCGGAATAAAAACGGCAGAAATAATCCAAGTGTCGTCGCTACCATTATCGCTGAAAACATAGCCATAGCGAATGCAAATACAAGCCGTGAGGATTCTACTGTACCATCAGTGGTTTTGATATTAAGCAGTATCGCACATGCCACCCCTCCAATAAGTCCACAGCTTAAAGCAACAAGAAGAGCAATACGCACCTCACGTGTAAAAACCTGACTTATCTTCAATGCCACAAGGTGTCCGGTTGCCAGACCCGAGACCACAATCGCTGAGGTTTGCAGCCCTGCGTTTCCGCTGATAGCCGCAATCATTGGAACAAATGCCAGCGCGGCAGTATAGACAATAGATAATTCTTCGACATTAAATTTCTCGTGAAAGAACATCAGAACCAAAGCGGTTATACCTGTACCTATCAAGCATGGCAAAAGCCAGGTCATTCTGACTCGGGCCGCACGAAGAGCCGAAAACGTTTCCAGCTCATCCGCATCAGTACCCGCCATCGCATACAGGTCTTCTGCGGCTTCTTCTTCCGCGACCTCGATTATACGGTCGGCTGTAATTCGTCCGACCAGTTTATCGTTTTCATCGAGCACCGGCACTACGATCAGGTCATTCTTACTGAATATATTACGAACTTCCTCCTGATCGGTATCAACCCTGACATGAATTGTATCGGGGTCAACCAAATCGCCAATCTTCGTTTTTTCAGGCCGAATGAGTAGTAATCTAATTCTAACATCGCCAATGAATTTGCCGTCTTTACCTACAACATAAACCGAGTAGAAATCTTCATCAATTTCTGCAGCACGAATTTTACTAACGGCTTCAGCAATTGTGGCATCTTCGGACACACTTATTACAACCGGGTCCATAATACCACCAGCCGAATCTTCCGAATAACTCATCAGTTCCTGAATCTCAGCCGATTCGGCCGCAGGTATTTTTTTGAGTAGTTTAGCCCTTTCTTCCTCGGGTATTTCCGAAAGAATATCCGCAGCATCGTCATAGTCGAGTTCGGAAATGATACTACTCAGCTCGTCGTCTTTGAGTAACTCGAACAATTCGGCCCTGGTCGCCTCATCAACTTTTTCCAGGACCTCAGCCGATGTTGATTTATCCATAGCATCGAAGATGGCTCGTTTTTGTTCATTGTCCACGAGCTCAACGACTTCTGCTATGTCACTGCTTCTCTGGTCGCTGAGCAGCTCTCTTAGGGCCTCCCTGTCACCGAACTCAATTAAACGTACTAATTGTTTTTGTCCTTCTGCCATTGATATAAATTTATGCCCGTTGCCCTTTTCGCATTCTCATTGTTCGCTTCACACATAAAGCACGAATTATAAATTCACCCGCCAACAACATAAAATAACGCAATTTCCCTGGTCAGGCAACAGTTTTACATAAACGGATTAGTTAAATTTACAATATCGAATCGTATCTTCTAACAATCAATTGAATTGTTGCACCTGCAAGAGCCTTGAGGACATAAAATGAAAAAAGGGGCTTATACCGAATCAGTCAGTATAAGCCCCGAATTAATATCAAAATAAATTGTCAATTGCTCAGCTTTAATTAACACCTAATCCTACCTTACGGCGACGACTCTTACTCACTTCGTTGTGGATACAACCGAATGTCGTCGAAGTACACCAGGCCTGAGCCACCAAGCTGCGGATTATCTCTGTCACCAAAACCAATAGTAATCTTATCAACATCCATGAGGTTTATACCCTGGTCTGCGAATTCCTGCAGATTGATATTCCATTCGGTCCACTCACTTATCAACGATGCATTTGGATTATCGTGATAAACCACGGCGCTATTGTTGAGAGCAACGTACATTGGTTCAGGGTCATTACTTGGCATTTCCACTCCAATAGCCTGTTGTGACCATATCTGCGGACTAACCGTACCGGTAGTCTGGACATTTGAGAACACAGCCATATTTGTCGCGGTAGAATTATGACTGGTCAAAGCTAGGCCAATATACACATTCGTAGGCATAGCAGTACTCTGCGGATTCCATGCCATCGGCGTCCAGCTGATACCATCGCTGGAATAATAACCGTTAAAGTTGTCGGATGCATCGCGGTCTATTTTAACCCAGTAAGGTGCGGTGATTGCTGTTTGCTCGGGGGTTGCTATATCTGTGTCGCTGGTGGCCTCGCCACCCGGAGTCAGTCTGGCGTGGAATCTGCATCCGTTGCCGGGAGTGATATACACTGCGGCAAATTTAGAATCCGGATCAAGATTCTGGCGAATCATAACGCCGGCCTTGGCCCAAGGATCCGTATCCTCGAGGCTCTCCACCCTGGCTATGATAGACCCAGGCCCGGACAACTGCTTAAAGACATAACGGAATTCGTCAGCAGTTCCCCAGATATCCGCTCCTGAGGCGGCTATTGTATAAGTGCCAGCCGGTTCTTCCATGAAACCTTTGGCATTGCCCCTTAGCCAGAGTGTTAAAGTGCTAGCACCCTTTTCGGTCCAGTTTCGCCGAGAACTCAGCGTCATTGTCGCTTCGGAGTTTCCTGTAGTAGTGTTATCATAGAAATACGGCATAGACTGATTGCCACTGTTTACAATCGTAGTTTCAACAAAATGTTCCCCGTCGGCAAAAATAGGATCAGGATAACCTACTGTGGAACCATTCGTTGTGATGCCATACCCATCTACCCATGCATCGAATATCCTGTCAGGTTCGTAATCGTTATAATCCTCGAAATCATCTACGACGAAATATTCATGCGTTGTGAAAGACCAGACACCACCTTGCCATATGCTGGTGGTCTCGGCATTGTTAACCTCGTCGACCCTCCAATAATAAGTCTTGCCTAAGTCAAGTGATAATGGGCCATGGCTTAAATCAGTTACTGTTACAACATCAACCGTACCATCTATCACAGCCTGCTGGTCATCACTGAAATAAACGTTATGTTCAACTGCTTCTCTTCCTGCTCTCCAGCTAAGAGTAGCATCCAAAGCAACACCTGTCGTCTCGGAACCCGGAACGGGATTGCTTGAATTTACAGGTATATAGAAGAAACGGACTTCGCTTAAGCCGTACTGGTTAAGAATACCTCCCCAATTATTATTTGCCGTAAGCTTAATGTATTTTGTGGCTATACCATTTAATTCAACAGTGGTATTGTGCTCATAGTCAGCAGCGCCGGGCGCCTGTGCAAACTCATGAGTTGTCCCTAATGTCATATAGTCGATACCATCGAGAGAATATTCAACAGTAACATCTCTGAATCCGAAACCGATTGAAGGTTCCAAACTATCGTTAGAGTTCCATACCCACATCTGGTGAAGTTTGTAAACCTTGTCAAGTTCATATTCGATCCAGGTTGGTTGTTCCCCATCCTGACTGCTCAACCACATATTGCCTACACTTACATGGGTATGCAATAAACCGCTATCATCCAGTCCCGAACCATCGATAGTGCTTTCAGGTCCATTTTCCGCTTCGCTGCTGGAAGCTGTTGCTGTTATGTTATCTCCGGAAATGGCATAAGCAAGAGGCTCAACGGTAAATTGCCAGATAAAGCCTTTGTCTATCGTGCTGTCGGGGGGCGCGTTAACCTCATCAATACGCCAATAATAAGTCTGGCCAAGTTCAAGATGACCTTCAGGCTCATAAGTGTTCGCATCCTGTCCCTGGCTGACCAGCACACCCAGTGGATTGTCTCTGGTGGCATCATTAACATCTTCGAAAACTGTTCCCAGGTATACATCATGGCTATCGGCATAGCCCCCTGCTTTCCAGCTCAGAATTATATCACGAGACACATCGGTCATCTCAGTAGCGGGAACCGGATCAAGAGCCACACGTGGCATTCCACCAATATCGCCCTCGAGTAAAGTACCACCATCTGCTCCCATATCAACTGTACGAACAATTACACTACCACCTTCTGGAGGCGCGAACATAAACGCCACGAATCCGTTGGTATCGCTGTTGAGGAAATCAGCCAGCGCTTCACTCGTGTCCGTCGATTCTCTTGTCCCTCGTGCAGGAGCATTGAACGTTAACAATATATCGGTTACGTCTGCCAAATCCAAAACAACCGCGGTGTCAAGGGCTGGAGGAGGATTGTTCTGGACGCCGGGAGCGGTATTCCAGGTCATCCCCGGCCCGACAAGGTCCTCATAGGCCTCAAGAACTCCATAAACATTCACCTCACCAGTGTCATGGCCGTAGTTACTAAAGCTTATGTTTGAGAAGGCAAAACCACGGGATTTAACCTCGGAAATATCATAAGCGACATACCCCACGCGGCGCCGACTGGCGATGTCACGTGCATGCATACCTGATTGAGTTTCATTGTTCGTGTTCGGTCCCTCTGTTCCATCATTGCTCACATGTGTATCGTATGTAGGTAATAAACTAAAGGACTCGGCTTGAACATTACTTACTGCGTTTAACAGTAAAATCAAAGAAATCAAAAAGACCAATTTTCTATACATTATGATAATCCTCCTTTAAAAGTTGAAAAAAACAACTGTGCTTAGAAAAGTTCACCTTTTACCAAGAGTTTCTAACAGCGCAACTGATGATATTTTTCGATCCAAAAATATCTGTTCAGGACAACTTCTTGGTTTGACACTACCTCTTTCCCTTGAAATAATTAATAGAATTTGTTATTAACTACTTTTTCGTGTGCACATGACTTTTATTTAAAACCCACATCTCATATAAGCGGTTCCACCTAAAAATGGCGTTCTTTCCCCCATCAAGCTACACTGCATACGCCTTTCTACCTTATATTTGTACCAAAATTACTATTGTTCCGTCAAGGAAAATCACTGGCTTGATCTACTAATATTTCTCGCTAAAATTATGCAGAAAACCGGAATAATATAAAATATTAGAATTCAAAGGAGTGAAACTGCAAGATACTCCTTATCAAAGCGGAGTATAAACTAAGAGTAAACCAGTTCAGACGTAACCGAACTTTCCTTAATTCTGTTTAAAGTTAAGATTTTTTGGACTTGGATTTCTTTTCTTTTTTGGTTTTTTTCAGCTTTTTAGGTTTCTTCTCTTTTTTAGCTTTCTTCTCTTTTTTGGCTTTCTTAGGTTTTGCAGCTGCTTTCCCAGCACCACCACTGAGCATAAAAGCCGCGACAGTCACTAAAACTGCTAACCCTGCAGCGCCACCCATAATATACCAAATTAAGCCCTGAATGCCTGCCAGAATTGAAGGCATCACACCCATGTAACCAGTGAAAGCAACAATCGTAGTGTAAATGACAATCAACATGGGCAGAAACAGTAGCATTCCGAGGGTGTTGCTTGCTGTATCCGGTGCCGCCTCGATATACGGTTGAGCTAATGCCGCTGAGACTTCCGGTGCCGCCTGGGGCACCATAGGTTCTTCAGTAACTATTTCGTCCGTCTCGGCGGATACTTCTGCCGCAGAATCCGCTCCCCCCTCAATTGGAGCCAGGTCTTGACCTTCACCTTCAGACGTATAAATTTCATCGAGAATACCTCCTAATGAGGTGTCATCAGCCTGTAGTGAAAGGTCTAATAAGCCCGAACCACTTCCGAAAGTATCAAGATTTACGTCCTCTTCAATCTCTTCCAACGGTACTTCCGGTGTTGTACCTGAGGTACCGGTCGGAACCGCCGTTTCGGCCATAGTGTCATCTGTCATCTGATAATCGCTGTCGGTTTCTCCAAGGACGCTGATTCCCTCTCCTGTTAAAGCGGTATCTGCATCGGTTAAATCACTTGGTGGTATCGGTGAACCGGTTTCCGGCGCTAACAAAATCTCACTTGTGCCAGTTGCCTGTTCAGATGGCGCCAGCGCTTCCGGCTCCGAAGATTCAGGTTCCATATCCTGTGTTTCCAGAATTTCTGCTGCTAATTCTTCAGATTCCTCATCCTGGGGTTCCAGAATATCCGATGCTAATTCTTCGAGTTCCACATCCTGTGGTTCCGGAATTTCCGGTGCTGACTCCTCAGAATCCGCTGCCTGTGGTTCCGGAATATCAGGAGTTAATTCTTCGGATTCCATTAGATGGAGTTCGGCGTTTTCTTCTGTTGGGATTTCCTCTATTGCTTGGGATTCCGGAGGCTCTTCGGATGGTGCAACATCTGTCCCGGATAGCAAAGCTTCTACCTCTTCGACTTTGAAAAGCAAATTCGGACCATCGCGAAACTCGCGCAACTTACCATCCTGAACTAACTGATTGATTTCCTCCTCTGTCTTATTGAGCTTCTCGGTGGCTTCCTGTAACGAGTAAAACATCCCAGCCATAATCACCAATCTCCAACATGCTAATAAAGCGTCTTACACTTGTTTTTGTTGTATGCTATAAAAACAGCGCCATCAGATATTATTTTACTCATATTACCGGAATTATGCAACCTTTTTTTGGTGAAAATGCTATAAATCAAGCGTCTAAATACAATTTAGAAATATTACCGCCCGATAATATGTGGCTATCCGGCAATCTGAGCTGGGAAATTTTCACCTAACCGCTATGTAAAGGCACTTAGATAAAGCTGTGAAATACAACAAGAGTGCCGCGAAACCTCGAAAGAGCTGAGAGGCCGATGTTTTTTACTTAACGAAAGGACCTATTCCGATTCAATCTTTACTATGAATAGTACTGTTTTATCTATTTTGCTCAGGATGCCTTAATTTTATAATGCCAGATAGTGTGGATATTATAAGAGTGGGGTGTCGGATGTTTGTTCAAGCCAGCTATCGGCGAGAATGGCGAAATCTTTGAAGTCGATTTGATTATCGTTATTTAAATCAATCGGTGATATTAACGGTATGTTGAAAATACCCGTGCCGTTAGTAGCTGCATATACAACTTCAGCTTCTGAGAGGGCATAGTCATAAATTCGAAAATCGTCGATTAGACCGTCGTAGCCGCGGTACCAGCCATTTCCGATTTCAAAAGAGGTAATTCCTGATATGGGTAAGTTTGCATCTGTACGGCTGTCGTGAATAACACCGTTGAGGAAAATCTGCATTATTCCTGACTCTACGTCTTTAGTGAATGCCCAGTGATTCCAGCGGCCAGACCATTCGCTTTTATCCCGGTGCTCTCCGCTAAGACGACTTTCGAAAAGCCACCAGGGCCAGCCGCAATCCCAATTGTATTTGCCGGGAGTTTTCCAGCAGCCGAGGTTGATGGCTAAGGCGGGATTCAGAAAACTATATACGTAGTTCGAGCAACAAATCGTATCTGTGTGATGTGGTGAATCGTGGCCGTATTGCCAGAACGCAATTGTTATTCCGGTTGTGATATTTGAGAATAAATCCAAAGCGTTGGTGACTTCTACTGAGCTTTCATAACCGTCAAAACTGATTGCCTGACCAAAAACGCCATTAGTAAAGGTCGGATTACCATGCAGAATACCGTGAGCACCGCCGACGCTGTCGTTGGCATTACCGTCAAACTTATACCAGGCAGTAGGGGCATTCGGGGCGGTGGCCGGGTAGATATTATATCCTGAATCGAGCCAGTTATATGCTATTTCCTGAAGGTCGAGTAAATCAACCATACAGTCCTTGTTAAAATCGGCATTCAGCCTGTTCTCTTCATGACATATGGACGAATACAATGTGATGTCGTCGAAAAAAACAATGCCGGTGCCCATATTCATTGGGCTGGAGGGATTATTGGCGAAACCAATAGTGATATATTCGATATTGCTAAGATTTACATCGAAGTTTT
>JASFVS010000114.1:0-8548 GCA_050049715.1 Phycisphaerales bacterium | reverse complement strand
GAAAGGATATTGCAAAGCGTCCGAAAGTTTCTGTTAAAGGAAAAACAGTCCCCGGCGACAGGCAAAATCGTGATGACAAAAGAATTTCAGATAAGAGTAGTAACAGGGCTAACAGAAAAGCCGATTCTGTTAACAAAGGTTCTAAAACGGAGGCCCTGTCCCCACGTAGACATAAAGGAAAAAAGCCAAGGATTAAAGAAAGGTTATTGCCCAGTCCGAGATTAAGAAAATCTGTTCGGGAAAGACACACTACTATCGTTAAAGATAATAATAAGAGAGAGAGAATTGGTTTGCGAGGTCATGGAAAAAAAGGTTCTTTACACATAAGATATCATGACCGTCCTGATTCGGTAAGGCACATCCACCGCTATGAGCACGTATTTAGAGATTGGCGCAATCGGTTCTGCCACAGAATAGTATGGCCAAAATACCGTTTTGTTGTGCGTTACGACTATGGGCCCTGGTTTACGTTCAGATATGTTTATCCCTACTATCATCGTAAATATATATTTGTGAGTCTGGGCGGCTACTGGCCGTTACACTACAGATACAGACGTTATTACTGGTATGGTTGTCACCCCTATCGTTGGAGTGGTTATTATCCCATCGCTCGTGAAGTAAAAAGTGATACGTATAACTACTATACTTATAATTATTACTATGACGACGATGACCCTGTGACATATGGATCGAGCCAGACAACAGACATAGGTTATATCACCCCCGTTGACCACAATACTTTTGCGGATGTACGTGAGAAGTTAGCCCAGCAAGCGGCTGAAGAGCCAGCCCAGCCGAGTCAGGCCGATGTCTTTTTTGAAGATGCTGTGAAGGCTTTTGAAGTGGACGATTATGAGGTAGCCATCGAAAGATTTGCTAAAGCCATGGAGCTTGCACCTGAGGATGTGGTTCTTCCTTTCGCTTATTCACAGGCACTGCTTGCTGATAAACGCTATCCTGAGGCAGCCGAAGCCCTGAGAGCAGCTCTTCTAAACATTCCGGATGATAAGGAAGGTGTCTTTTATCCTCGCGGCTTATATGCCGATGACAATACACTTTTTGAACAAATCGACGATTTGACGGAAGAAGCTGAGTCGTATAGCTATGACGCCGACTTGCAGCTTCTCTTAGGCTATCAGTTACTCGGTGTTGGTGAAATTGACGAGGCTGCTGGACCGTTGCAGCAGGCCAGTATGGATTTGGAGAATGCGGACGCTGCTAATATTCTGCTTGCACTTCTGGAAAAAATCAGAGTCGAAAGCAGTGAAACTGAAAATATTAATCCGTAGATGTTTAGTGTTCCGGTGAAGCTATGCGAAGGAGACATCCCATAATTTCTACAGAGATGATATTACTGACCGGTCTTCTGGCTTTTGTTAGTTCCTATGATTTGCTGGGACAAACCAGAAAAGATGTCAGTTGGCAGGAATTTGTAGTTTCACCAACGGCCGATGAGCAGGAAGCTCCGGATCTTTACGGAAATATCGTAGTCTGGCAGCAATTCGTTTACGAATATGGTGACTACGATATTTATATTGCTGATTTGAATAATCCGACAGAGTCGTTGGTTCTTATAATTGGTGATTCAAACGATCAGATTAACCCGGCCGTCTATGAAAATGTCGTGGTGTGGCAAGATTATGTTTCGTGGCAGGGCTCTGCGGACTGGGACATTCATGCGGCGGATATTAGTGACCAAAACAACCCACAAATATTTATAGTCTCGGAAATAGCTGATAATAATGAAACCAGACCTGCTATCCACGGCAATATTGTTGTCTGGCAGGATGGGGATTCAGGGTATTTTGATATTTATGGTGCTGATATTACTGACTTGGATAATCCGATGGAGTTTCCAATCGCCGATTTTGAACACGACCAGCAGGCACCTGCTCTGTACAGAACAACTGTTGTCTGGGAAGACAGTTTTTTTGGA
This sequence comes from Phycisphaerales bacterium, assembly GCA_050049715.1. Lineage (GTDB taxonomy): Bacteria > Planctomycetota > Phycisphaerae > Sedimentisphaerales > Anaerobacaceae > NIOZ-UU13. The sequence continues at coordinate 6,612 of JASFVS010000114.1, read as the reverse complement.
GACTGGGACACTTTTGCTGCCGATATCTGGCGAAGGAACAAGCCCTCAGAAACTTCTGTTTCTTATATTGACAATGACCAGCAAAACCCGGCCGTCTGGGGCGACATAGTTGTCTGGCAGGATAATTTCTCGGGTGACTGGGATATTTATGCCGCCGATATTTCTAAGCCTGATGAGCCGGTTGAATTTGCAATTACCATTAATGAATCTTCGCAGACCAATCCCGACATATACGACAATATAATTGTCTGGCAGGACTATCGAAATAATAACTGGGACATATTCGGTTATAATCTTACCACGCGGGAGGAATTTCAAATCACGGATAATCCTTCAGACCAGATTAATCCTGCCGTAAGTGGAAGTATAGTGGTTTGGCAGGACTATCGTAGTGGGAACTCAGAAATATACGCGATAGTGCTCGATGGACCGGAAGCTGCATATTGTGCATCCAGGATATCAGGCGATGTTAATGGGGACTGTAAAGTTGATTTTAATGATTTTGTAATAATGGCTTCGAGTTGGCTCTATTGTGACCTTGAGCCGCCGGAAGCCTGCCGGCAATAAAAAGAGTTTATTACATTTTGTTTGATAAAGTGGTTTGAGCGATATGACTTTAGTAACGGATTTAGATAATTTGCTTGGAGGTCTAAGATGGTTAAGAAATTATTGAAAATTCTAATAGTGGCGGGTGTTGGCTTCGGTTTGTTACTTTCGGGTGGTTGCCAGAACGATGCGCAGTTTGGCTCGGCAGTTGGCGCTCTGGCTGGTGCGGGCATTGGCCAGTTGGCCGGCGGCGATACCGAGTCCACCCTGATTGGAGCAGCGGTGGGTGGTGCGGCCGGCTATATGATAGGTAATGAAAGTGAGAGGCAGAAAGATTCTGCTTCAAGGGCCTGTATGCGCCATGAAATGAACACTGTTGCAGTCAATATGACTAACAGTAACGGTTCTATCAGCCAGGTAAGGCTCAAGAAACACGGTGTAGGTTACGTGGGTACCAGAGGTGAGTATTACAGCCATTTGCCAAGTGAAGATGAGTTAAGACCTATCTATGGTTTTTAGCGGCTTGACAATTTTATCATTGTAGTTTTGTCTGACTTTGTGGTTGAAAAAATCGGTTTTTTGGATAAAATTGCCGTTACTTATCGTCAAGTTGGTGCCTTTTATATAGGATGAAGGCTTCGCGACATAGCTTGAGGATAACGGGGGATACAACATAAAGACTGAAGCAAGAGATTTGTTATGAATAAGCGGTTGCGAAACGCTTTAGAAGGACTCGCATCTCCTGATGTCGAACGTCGTCGCAGGGCGATGGAGCCTTTTGTGAAGGCTACATTCGGATACTTCATCAGGCATTTATATCGCTACCTTGGTAACGAAGTAGAGTGTGAGGATGTATTGGAAGATGTTTATGCTGATATATGGGAAAATCCGGAGCGATTGCGTAATATCAACAGCGAGAAACAGTTACTCAAAACCGTATATCTGTACTACATGCGGAAACGTCTCAGGGAAGTATACAGAAGAATAAATCGAAATTTGGCTCTTTCGCAAAAAAATATGCAAAACCTTGTTGCCCCTGAGTTGGGTATTCTTGAGCTGGCGTCACGGTCGGAGCTTCATCAGATCATGCGGCGTGCGTTAAATAAACTTAAGGCGCGTGAGAAAAGGGCTGTAGAGCTCTGGATGGAGGGAGCTTCCAACAGGGCAATCGCTAATGAGCTCAAGACCACGGTTGGGGCGGTTAAAATGCTATTGTATAGAACAATATTAAAACTTAAAAAAATGCTGCGTGATTATTATCGTGAGGATTGATGAAAATTTTTAGTGCAGGAGTAAAAAGCAATGTCTGAGGTAAATAGAGAAATTCAGGAATTATTGGTCGATTATGCGGGGGCCCTGCGCGATGGTTGTTTACCGGCTTTTCTGAAGTCACTTACGCGTGAGGAGGCCAAAAGGATAGATTCTTCCCGGGAGTTTTGGGAAAACGTCGAGATATGGCGTACGCTTAATAGTGCCGGTTTCGCTGGCAAAGCTATGACTCCGGACGTGGGCCTTTTTACGTCTCGGGTTGATGCCAAGATAGGCTCCCGATTGAAAAAAGCCAGGGCCTCGTCATCCAGAAAGCGTACTACCGGTACAAAGTATACTTCAAAACCAGAGCGAAAGACTGAGAAATCGATATGATTCTTGAGTGCCACCAATGCTCATCCTGCTACTTTGAGGACAAAGAGCCGTCTTCAAGAATAGACCCTTCAACCATCTCGATGCAACAGCCCAAGATGGTTTTCAGAAATGTATTGGTGGTATTTGTGTGTATTGAGCTGTACGATAGCAGGCAGGAACTGGAGGAAGCTGCGGAGGAGTTCGCTTCAATATCGGAAATGATAGGAAAAAGGCCGGTTGTTCTTTGTCCGAATGTGCATCTTTCCATTGATAGAGCGCCTGAGAAGCAGGCTGCTTTCCTGATTGTTGAGCTGGAAAAAATGCTTGTTGACAAAGGTTATGATGTACATCGTCTGTCATTTGGTCACCATAAGCAATACGGTATGGAGTGTAATGGCAACGTGGGTAGCATTGTTGGCAGGAGATTTTATGGTTCCGACCAAAAGCAGTTTCTAAGACTCTTAACCCGGCTGGGTGTATGTCCTCCTGGCTCCGTGCCCGGAGATATGCCGCCTTGGGCGCAAATTCTAACTGAACGGCGACTAAAAGTATTAGGCAGCAGAAAAGAAACCTATGATGTTGCCAAAAGAATGCTTCAGGATCAGCTTGATACGACCGGCCACAGTGAGCTTTGGACATGCATGTTGTTCGAGGGGGAAAGAAAGCCTGTTGAGGATTATCTCAGCGCTTTATACGAAATCATTGAAGATTATCCTGATGTAAGAGTGCACAGGGCGACGAATCTAAGTGTCCCGGGATTTTCAAACGCCGCGAGATTCCTTTTTCGAAAATATCCCGAAGCTATAGCATCAGGCAGGGTTAGAATATATAACAGTCAGGTCTCTGACATTGAGTTCCTTTTATGCAGAACCGAGGTTCTCCTTGCCTTCCCGCAAATACCGAGAAAAGCCGGCTCACATGCAGGGGAAATATCGTTCGGTATTTACTGCAAGGATGAAGACTTTGCGAAAAATTTAATTCAGTGGTATCGTACTTTTCTCGTCGATGCCCGATTTGGATGGATTCGTACGGAGTCGGAATTGAACGCGACCATTAATGAACTGGAAGAAGAAATGTTCCAGGACAAGCGTGAATAGACTTCGAAAAATTACAAACTAAAGCAGCTTTAGTTATAAGAATATAGGATGACGGATTAGGATCGATACTATGCATACGGTCTTGTCTATTTTTCTTGTTATTGCATATGGTTTGGTCCTCACCTTTGTGGCTGTCAGAGCGCGCGCCGCTCGTGACTTTACCCAGTTTTCACTGGCAGGTCGTACCATTCCGCTGGCATTAGTATTTGGCAGCCTTTGTGCTACTTACGTCGGGCCGGGTTTTTCGATAGGTTTTGTCGGAAAAGGATATAAGACCGGCTTCCTTTTCCTTGGCATAGGATTGGCTTACACGCTTCAGAATATTCTCGTTGGCCTGTTTGTAGCACCTCGATTAAGAGCTTTACCGAATTGTCATACCCTGGGTGACGCTATTGGCCAGAAATACGACCGAAAATGCCAAATCCTTGCTGGTGTTATTTCAGTTAGTGTATGCACGTTGATTGCCGCGGTTATGGCTCACGCCGGGGCCGTCGTGCTAAATGATATATTCGGTCTCTCACCGTTCTGGTCGGCTGCCATAGTTGTTACAATTACAACGCTCTATACGACATTCGGGGGACTCCGGGCGAGTGTAATAACCGATGCGTTCCAGTTCACAGCCTTTGCTATACTATTGCCGGTGACGTTGTTATTGGCGCTGGGATTCCATTTAAGCGGAGGTGCTGCAACTTTTGCAAAAGAAGCATCGGCTGCTACATCAGCAGGCGTTGGTGATATAGCCAATATTAAAATAATCGGTCTTTTAGCTGCCTTTTTACTTGGCGAAACACTTATACCGCCTTATGCCAATCGGGCGTTGGCGTCGCAGACTACCCGTGTATCACGAAATAGTTTTGTTTTAGCGGGCCTGTTCAGTATTGTGTGGTTCGTGATTATGCTCTCGCTTGGAGTTATTGGCCGAAGTATTGTCCCGGGAGTTGGCGACGAAGATAAAGTTTTGCTAAACCTCGTTAAGGTAATAATGCCTGTTGAGGGTTATACGCTTCTTTTAGTAATTTTAGTTTCGGTTATTATGTCCAGTCTTGATTCACTCCTGAATGCAGGTGCGGTAGCTTTTGCCGAGGATGTTGTTAGACCGGTTGTTGGATTATCAGATAAGGCTGCTTTGAATGTTGGCCGATGTGCAACTATTGTTATTGCGGCCATCGCAGCCGGGTTGGCGGTTTTTGTTCCCAGCATAATAGCCGGCTTACTTATTTGCTACACCATATGGGCTTCAGCGATTCTTCCTGCGCTAATAATTGGCCTGTGGGCCAAACGGCCGCGCCCGCTTGCTGCAATACTGTCAATGAGTGCCGGTGTTCTTGTTGCTATGATTGCTATAATATTTATGTTTCGTTTCCCTAATGAAATTGAAGTGATAATTATTCCAGGTCTTGTTGTGGCGGTTCTGGCTTATGCTTTGGGACATTGGATGGGAACTGTTCGGGAGGGACCTAAGGGATGAAAGTAATTGCCCTGATTCTTGTGGTAGTTTCAGCACTATGTGTTATTGGTAGCGGTGTTTGGGTTGCGGTAGCATTAGTGAAGTCTATTTCTACAGGACGAACTGTTGCTCAGCATCGTGAAGACGGGCAAAGCAATGATTCACAGGTCAATATCTAAAAGCAATCATCCTCGCATATTAGGTATTTCGCATTCCTAAGATTGGAGCAGGGATTCAAGCAGTTTCTAATGTTGCTAACTATTATTTCGTAGAGATTTGTCGATAGCCGCCGCCGCTTGACGCCCACTATCAATCGCATTTACTACAAGTGAGGCCCCGCTTACGGTATCACCTGTTGCGAATACCCAGGGCTGACTTGTCTGATAGTTATTAACTTGCACGTTACCGCGGTCGTCCAATTTTAGGTCAAGATTTTTTATCAAACCCTCGTGAACGACATGCACAAAGCCCATCGCTAAAATCACAAGGTCTGCTTCAAGAACAAAGTTGGTGTTCGGTATCTCTTTTATTTTCCAGTTACTGTCTTTTTTAATCCATTCGACTTCGCAGCAGTGAAGCTGTCCCACTCTGGTTTCATAACCGGTGAAATTTTTAGTCATAACGGCCCATCGCCGCTCACATCCCTCTTCGTGCGATGAAGATGTACGCATAATTCTCGGCCACATCGGCCATGGTGTATCCGGCGGGCGGGTCTCCGGCGGCTTGGGCAGGATTTCCAGTTGATGTATTCTTTTAGCTCCTTGGCGCCGGGCGGTTCCAACGCAATCACTACCTGTGTCACCGCCACCGATTACTATTACGACTTTGTCTTTTGCATTGATGGCGCGAGTATCATTTATTGGTTCACCGGAACAAATCTTATTTTGTGGCGTTAAGAATTCCATTGCGAACAAGATGTTTTCATACCCTCTGCCGGGGATGTTAAGGTCTCGTGGTTGACCCGCACCCATTGCCAGGCAAACGCAGTCGAACATCTTCTGCAGGTATCGTGCTGAAATATCCTCTCCGACATTTACGCTTGTCTGAAAATCGACCCCTTCGGCTCTCATCTGTTCTAACCTGCGGTCGATAATGTGTTTTGCGAGTTTGAAATCCGGAATGCCGTAACGCAACAGGCCTCCGACCCGCTCGTCCTTCTCGAAGACAACCACATCGTGACCGGCCCGAGCCAACTGTTGCGCGGCCGCCAGCCCCGCAGGTCCTGAGCCAACGATTGCTATCCTTTTTCCGGTTTTTTCCAGTGCCGGCATAGGCTTAATCCAGCTTTGTTTGAAACCGTATTCAACCACCTGGAATTCTATATGTCTAATAAGCACAGGTTCGTCATTGATGGCAAGTGTGCACGAAGTCTCGCAGGGAGCAGGGCACACCCGGCCGGTAATTTCCGGAAAATTATTAGTCGAATGAAGCATCTGGCATGCCTGCTGCCAGCGGTCTTTGTATACAAGCTCATTTAAGTCGGGAATAGAGTTTTTCACCGGACAACCAGAGCCTTGGCAAAATGGTATTCCACAATCCATGCATCTGGCCGCCTGCTGACGGATTTCGTCGGGTGTTAGCGGCAGATCCAAATCGGAAAAATCTTTGATTCGTTCTTGGACTGGGCGATGCCCGACTTCCTGACGTTTATATTTAAGAAAACCTTTTATCTCACCCATAGCCGAATACCTCCTCGGTTGCCGGTGTCGTTTCCGTATCTCGGTGCTCAGCCGCCCGCATTTTCTGAAGGGCTTTGCGATAATCTATTGGAACAACTTTCACAAACTTACCTACCATATCGGGCCAGGCATCTAAAATCTGCTGTGCCCGTTTGCTTTGTGTCCAATTTAAATGGCGCTGAATCAAATCTCTCAGTAGTTCTTTATCTTCCTGTTTCCA
>JASFVS010000113.1:0-8549 GCA_050049715.1 Phycisphaerales bacterium | reverse complement strand
AACCGAAGGGGCGGACCACATCTTAGGCTATAGGAGTCCTAATTTCCTTTACCGGCCGCAAAACTGCGACAAGTTGAAGCTCCTGCTGAAAAATTATGCGCTGAGTGACGACATCGCATTTAGATTTTCCAACCGTGACTGGTCGCAGTGGCCGTTAACGGCGGACAAGTTCAGCCAGTGGATAAGTGATGTTAACGGAAACGGTAATGTAGTTAATCTGTTTATGGACTATGAAACGTTCGGGGAGCACCAGTGGGAAGATACCGGTATATTCGATTTTATGCGGCATCTGCCGTACGAAGTTCTGAAACATCCTGACAACAACTTTAAAACTCCGAGTGAGGTGGTGCAATGTTATGAGCCTGTTGGCGTGGTTGATGTGCCGCATGTCATAAGCTGGGCCGATATCGAAAGAGACCTTTCCGCATGGGTTGGAAACGCGATGCAGTCTAATGCTATTCATGAGCTTTACCGAATGGAAAAGAAGGTCAAACAGACCAGTGATGAAAGAATTATTTCGGACTGGCGAAAACTGCAGGCGTCCGACCATTTTTATTATATGTGTACGAAATACTTTGCCGATGGCGATGTGCATAAGTATTTTAATCCTTACGACTCGCCTTATGATTCTTATATCAATTTTATGAATGTATTGGACCATTTGCACAGCCGTTGTTCCGGATATACGGATATGAATGTGTCTCCAGCCGCACCGATATCAGACGCAGCAGAAAACTTTATTAATGCTGGTTCAATAGACAGTTCGCTTGGGGCCACCTTACAGCCGAATCCCCCCGATTTGCAAGCGGCTAAATAGATGATTAGACTTTTTTCTGTTTAGGACAGTTCTGTTTTTTTCCTTTAAGAAACTTTATAACGGAATAATATGACACAAGAAAAGGATTTCTATGGGGGTTGACATTTTCCCACTATAAGTATTTTCGGAGTAAGTTTGTGCTGACATTGCGAAAAGCTGATAATCCACTTGAGGATACCCACCTTGACACTAAGCGAGCCTCACGGCAGAAATGGTTTTTACCTCGCCCATTTGCTTTCGGTAGAAAACAGGTAAATGGACGAAATGGAAACCCGGCGGCAGTATCTATATCGATTGCCAATCAATCTTTGGACAGTTTATTAGCCAGAGAATGGTTATTGACCAATGAGCGCGGCAGTTACGCATCATCGACCATCGTAGGCTGCAATACAAGAGGATATCATGGGCTTCTTGTTGGTTCGCTTAATCCGCCGGTGAGCAGGATAATGGCATTAGCTAACTGTCTGGAGATGGTGATAGTTAAGGGACTTGCGTTCAATCTTTCGACTTTTGAATTCGACAATAAGTTCGCACCGGCCGGCTTTCCCCTTATAAAGCAATTTCGTCAGGATATTGGAGCGCATTTTGATTACCAGCTTTCCAATTCACCGAATTCTGCCTCGCGACAAGTCGGGCAGATTGAGCCCGACATTGAGATGACTAAGTCCTTATATCTTTTGCGTGATACGGACACGGTCGCCTTGTTATACGATTTTACTTCTGTGCGGGAACCGGCGGAATTAATAATCCGGCCTTTTGTCGGCTTAAGAGACTTCCATACACTGCAGCAGTCGCATGCCCCGTTATATTCGAGATGGTTCGGCGATGGCTTGTTGATTCGCCATGATGTCGCGCACAGTTGTGAGCTGCTTTTGAGCTGTCCTTCCACCGATTTCGAAAAGGACCAGCAATGGTGGTTCAATTTCCTGTATCGCAGTGATAAAGAAAGAGGTCAACGTTCTTTCGAGGATTTATGGACACCCGGCTTTTTTAAGTGCCGGATAGAGTCGCCGACCAAAATTATTCTCTGGGCTCATCTGGGTTCACCGTGGGAGCGCTGCGGGCCGGAACAAATGACCAATCTTGATATCGATGAAGTCCGCGAGGATTTGCGTTTATACAAAGAAGGCATAAGAAGTAAGGTTAAATCGGTGTTTGATACCCAATGCTCACGCCGTAAGGCATTTTCCGGGATGCGATTATCGAGAAACGGCAATGGAGTGCCGGGTTTCGAGCAGTTATGTTTGATTGCCGATGAGTTTATTACGAAGCGACAAACAAACCACAGGGAACAAAACATGCCCGGTCGCTTATCGCCTGACTCTCAAGCAGCGGGTGACGAGACCCGAGCGACGATTGTGGCCGGCTATCCCTGGTTTGCAGACTGGGGAAGAGATGCTTTCATATCTTTGCCGGGCCTGTTACTTTCGACCGGCAGGTTCGATGAGGCCAAATCGGTCCTTACAACTTTCGCGGCGGCGGCCGATGAAGGTATGATTCCTAATCGCTTCGACGACAGAAACAGTACAGCCCACTTTAACAGTGTCGATGCTTCCCTTTGGTTTATCAATGCGGCGTTTCAATATCTGCAGGCCAGCGGCGATTCGGAGACCTTTATGCGTGAGCTTATGCCGACGATTCAATGGATTATCGAATCGTACCATAAAGGTACGCGGTTCAATATTCACGCCGACGAAGACGGTCTTATCACCGCCGGCGATGAACAGACACAACTGACATGGATGGATGCCAAATATGAGGGCGTTGCTTTTACGCCCAGATGCGGAAAAGCGGTCGAGGTTAATGCCCTGTGGTATAATGCCCTTTGTCTTTTGGCTCAGTTCTACAGCGAGCGGGATAAGGAGCAGGCCGAGCATTATCAATCAATGGCTCAAAAGATTCAGGCCGGCTTTTGTGAATTGTTCTGGAATGAAAGTAAGGGTTACCTTAATGATTGCATCTGGCCGGATGGCTCGGTCGATGACAGCCTCAGGCCTAACCAGATATTTGCGGTGTCACTTGCCTTTTCGCCGTTGTCCGAAAAACAGCAAAAGTCTGTCGTCAACACGGTTCAGAACTATTTGTTGACGCCTTACGGCCTGCGGACACTGAACGTTCAGGACAGCCGGTATATAGGTGTATATACGGGCCCGCAAAGCCAGCGTGATGAGGCTTATCACCAGGGCACGGTCTGGGCGTTTCTGATGGGTCCGTTCGTGGAGGCTTACCTGAAGGTTAACGGCTTTGGCCGCAGAAGCAGAAAAAAGGCCGCCAAATTCATATACCCTCTGCTCAAACACCTCAACGAAGCCGGCTGCGTCGGCTCAGTCTCGGAAATATTCGATGGCGACCCGCCGCATAACCCGAAAGGATGCATCGCACAGGCATGGAGCGTCGCAGAGCTTATCAGGGCATATCAGTTGATTAACTCGCCTCGCTGAGCCGGCATCTTCGATTCGATATTCTCTAGTTATTTCTCTTCTTGATAACCTTTTCGTCTGTGTATTTCGTTTTTTACAAAATATTTACAAGTCGTTTCTTCGGCGGGGGTGTATACTGTATATAGGTGACAATGATAAAGTTATTAGATTTTTAATCAGGAGGTTTGCTATGAGAAAACCAATATTAATTCTGTCATGTATAGTATTGTTATCTTCTCTTGCCGCGGTAAAACCACAAAACTCCAAAGCCACGGAAGAATCAGTGGAGCAATTGTGTGAATTACTGAAAGATTCCGATCCGGACATTCGCGCTCGTGCCATACATGGTTTGCGTATGCTTGCCAGGCGTACCAACCGCACAGGAGGTAAGCGTATCCGGAGAGGCCCGGACTTCGCTCCTAAAGTTGAAGGTCTTGTGCCGTATTTGATAGATGCAGTTTCCGACGAGGTGGAAGTTAATAGCATTTCTGCATTGTACGCCCTTGCCGATACGCGTGAGCATTCGGCCGTCTTGGAGCTTCGCAGCCGACTCAGTGACAAGAGCGAGCGGGTCAGGTTTCATGCGGCCTGCTTTCTCACAGAATATCAGGATGCATCGGGATTGCCCGAGATGCGGAAGGCTCTCGAACGTCTTCTTCGGGTCGGCCCAGAAGAGGATGTTCAATACAACCACTATGTGCAGGTGGAAATGCTGCTCGCTTCATTTGAACGCATCACGGGAAAAAGTTTTGGCCAGAGACCGACGAATCCGCTTTTAATCAGTGATACCAGACAAATAGAGCGCGCAGAAAAACGCTATGATGCTCTCCTTAACACCTGGGCTCAGTGGTGGGCATGGGAGCCAAAGGATGAGGAAAAGTAGCAGTTTATTTTTTATGTGAGTTTACGAGGCAAAGCCAGCGGCAAGTAAATATACCCCTGCTAAGCGGAGGAAGAGGTAGCGAGATGCCCGCCGGGCTTGTCGGTTCGGAGTTTATTTTCTACGGCTCTTTATAAACGCAGTATGATTCCGCCATCATATCGTGTATTGCACGTTTTCTGTAAGTGAAAGCAACGCAAATGCAGTCTATTAGTATAAATACCAACGCAACATAACCAATCACACTCAGGATGCCTGTCTTCTGTTGTGCTTCAGCGAGTTCCTGCATTGATTCGGCGGACTGGAATTCCGGCGATGAATATAAAACCAGCGTACTTGCCAGGGTAACGCCGGCATGCAGAAGAAATGGAAAGAACCGAATATACGCGTTGAGTAAAGAAAGCTTATTGCCGTTTTCGTCGATGACTTTGATTTTACAGGACATCTTGCCCAGTGTCGCCCCGTAAAATGATTCCATAAAAGGTTTGTATATTAGCCCCGGCAGGCTTACTAAAATTAAAATAACAGTACTTTTAGGATGCCACGCGTTCCAGACACCCAGGACCATGATCGGGATAAATACCAGGATATCGATAATGTGCGCGCCGACCCTGATCCAGAATCCTGCCGGTTTTGAATAACCTTCTATGGCTTCTCCGCAATGGGGACAAAATTCCACCCACTCTGTGAATTCCTGTTCGCAGCTTTTACATTTTCTGGTTTCCATGCTTTTTCCTTATCTTGATTGGGCTTTTCTATATAGCTTCGTAAACGGCACTCTTGCACACGCTAACTTTTATAATTGTACAATATGCGGTTGGATTTCAACAATTTAATTCTTTGTGAATTAAGCGGCCTTCACTCGGATGCCTTGTGACACTCAACCAAAGATAAAAATGAGTCTTTAACCTGCTCAAATGTTAGTTGCGCCGTAAGGCATCCCTTACGGGAGCCGGGCGCACTATCGGCGTTCAGTTTACTCAACCATTGTGGTGAAAACATGAGGAAATAATCGAATTCGGCCGGTATCTGATCCTGGCTCTGCCTGAAGGCCTCCCGCAACAGCCGTTTCAATCGATTACGTGTAACTGCATTTCCACAGGATTTTTTTACGGAGATACCGAGACGTGGAAAACCGCAATCGTTTTTGGCCATATAGAGCGTAAGCAATTCGTTACTTAGACGCTGGCCCTGCGCCAGAACGGCCTTGAATTGCTTGTTATTGACAAGCCTCTTCTTTTTTGGAAATGAAAACAGTTTCAAAATTCCTCCACCTTCACAGTCTGTCCCAACTAAACGGGTTCCATATGGTGTATGCTATCGGCTTGTTGTTGTCGTGATAATACCTCGGCGCTAAGTGACCGGTGAACGGCACGGCAATTCAGAGCACCGACCAGGGTATCATTTTCAACTGAAGCCACGACCGGCATGTGTTCGATATCAAGATGCCTGGCTTTTTCAAACGCTTCGGCCAAAGCCATTTCCGGCGTTACTTTGATAAGAACCGGTTCCATGATATCGAGCGCCACAAGCCAGTCGTTTAGCTCCTGTGTCTGAAAAGTGTTTCTGATACCATCCAAAGTTATGCCGCCGACTAATTTATTTTCGTTATCGACAACGGGATAGAAAAAATTACTGGTACCGCTGACTATTTTCAAAACCTCGCTTAGTGACATCCCCGCCGATATGACCGGCACTTCGGAGTCCATAACGTCACTTACTTTATATATTTTAATAAGGTCTTCTTCGGTAATGTTAAGGCCTAATTCACCGGCCTTTTTCGCGCCGAATTTCACACCCAGCGGCCCGATGAGCTGAAGTACGAAGGCACCTAAAAGAACTACTAACAACATTATAGAGCTCATATCTTCTTCGAACTTATTACTTGCCATTATCAACAGGCCGACAGCAATACCACCCTGGGGATAAAGGCAAAATCCGAGATAGTTCCTGACGCTCTTAACTGCCTTGGAATATGCGGCTCCAAGATATGCCCCGCCGGTCTTTCCGATTATACTGCCTGCTACGTAAGCCAGCATAAGCAGAAATATCATCTTGTCCACAGATGAAATATTAAGTCTCGCTCCCACTAAGACAAAGAAGAGGGCGTAGACCGGTACAGAAAAATCGTGCATAACCTCAAAACTCGTTGACATTCTTCTGGGCTCGATATTTATCAGGGTGACACCTAAAACCATTGTTGCAATGATAATATCAAGGTGCAGTGCCACTGCTGCGCCGATGGTCACTATTATCGTGCCGACGGTAAAAGCCAGTATCCTGCCCGGCTCGTCGATTCGTTTAAGAATCCAGATAAGAACCAGCCCCGCCACAAGACCTATGGCTATGGCACCGGCGATGTGATAAAGAGATACTCCCAGGGCATACATAAGCCCTTTTTCTCCATGCCCCGTAATCACACCCGCAACGCTGATACCTACGGCGTAAAGCACCAATGCAAAGGCGTCGTCCAGTGCGACAACCGCTGTTAACATGGCCGTAAGCGGCCCGCGTGCTTTGTACTCCCACAGAACGCTTACGGTCGAGGCCGGGTCCGTCGCCGCACATATCGCGGCGAAGACTACAGAGACTGCCAGCGACATCTTCCAGTCATAGAAAAAAATCATTATTCCGAAGCTCAGCACACCTACCAGCAGAAACGCCGCCAGTCCTTCGAACAATAATATGGCCGTTACTTGTTTGCCGAATTTTACGAATATGTCGCGTTCCAATTCTCCGCCTATCAGAAAACCTATCACGCCAAGCGCAAAAAAGTTAAATGGCTCCAAAGCATTTACAGTGTCGACAGGAATGATTTTAAACAACGGACCGAGAATCAGACCGATTGTAACATAGCCGATTATTTGAGGAATGTGGAGTTGTTGGATTATCTTCGCCCCGACCGTGCCTAAGAAAATCGCAATACCTATAGGTAGAATCAGTTCGGCTCCTCCGCCTTCCGCCAGAAAATTTGTGAATAATTCAATCATTCTGATACAAAAAATCAATGTGCTGATAAAAAGTGCCGGGTCCTTGTTGCGGAAAAGTACCGATGCCCAAATTCGACAACAATAGCTTTCAAATTCCTTTTGTCAAAGGATTTTATCGATTATTGACAATCAATTGTATAATTTTACTGTACAAGCTGGTTTAACCTACTTATTAACACACCTGGCATAATCCTCGGCTCGGACCAGCGAATCCGTCGGCATTGCATGCCTGATTCCACAAGTTTTACTTATGTATCCGGTATTTCACCGGCTTTTTTAAGTGCGATTTTTGTCAAAATCGGCCCGACTATTTCGAAAAAGATGCAGGTGGCGGTAATAGTGGCAAGGACCGAAGAACCGATTTCGAGGGCACGCGGCAGATTGTATTTGGCGTCGAGCAGCATAAACTCATGCTTTACGATAAGTGATAATCCGATTGCCACGCCTGCCTGCGAAAGAATTCCCAGGCCCACATACTTCTTAACTTTATCATCAACGCGGCCGAACAATGCCCCGAGACGAGCGCCGCCTATCAGCCCCGCCGAGCGGCCGAAAATGTAAACTACTCCAACGACTCCCAGCGCAGGCAAAGCGGACAATTGCAGATGCGCGCCGGCCAAACAGAAAAACAATACGAACAACAAAGGCATAACATCCAGCAGAGGGTTCGTAACGCGATGAAGCAGTGATTCGTGTCGTGAGTTTGCCAAAACGAATCCGACCACCATATTGGTCAATATCAAAGACAAATGCCAGCGTATCGACAGGCCGGTACATATAAGGATAAAACCGAAAACTAAAATCAAAATGTCTCTTGAACTTTGCAATTTGCGAACCAGATGGTAGAACACCAAGCCGGCAGCCCCGCCGACCATGAAGCTCAGACCGATTTCCCTGGCAGGGCCCCACAAGGCATGTAAAATACCTTCGGAAGCGCCCGAAGCCTCTCTTATCAAAAGGTTCTTAGCCAGGGCCGCGGCAAAACCGAAAATGATAATTGCCAGTCCATCATCAAATCCCACCACCGCATAGAGAGCCTTTGTCAAACTTCCCCTCGCTTTATATTCCTGAATGACGGCAACGGTTCCGGCCGGTGCGCTGGCGGGTGCCATCGAGCCGAAAATCAGCGCCATCGGCAAATCGCGAGTCAACGAATATACTGCGGCAGTAACTACGAAAAAAGCGCCGAAAGACTCCGCGAGAATAATAGATATAATCCCGACACCAAGACGCTTCAGTGAGGATAAATTCAGTTCCGAGCCGATACTGAATGCTACAAATCCTAAAGCAATCTCCGTGATGAACGAAAGGTGTTCCATTGAGATCTCGTCGAAAAGATTCAGTACCGACGGGCCGAGTATGACCCCTATAATCATATAGCCTATTAGTGAAGGTAATTTTGTAAGCTTTACGGTTCGTCCCAGATAGAACGCGAGAATCGT
>JASFVS010000112.1:0-8582 GCA_050049715.1 Phycisphaerales bacterium | reverse complement strand
GATTTTGCGGAGATGCTTGAGCGGGCCGGGGGTAAACATAAAAATCAAATGCTAAATGAAAATACCTGAAATTCTGAATTTTTTAACCTGTAACCACGGGCTTCAATTTCCGATATGTAACAGCAGGCTTTTCCGCCTTAGCAAGTAACTTTGAAGAGCCTTATTTAAGGATAATCTGATGGCAACTTTTATTGCGGTATTATGTTTAATTGCAATAGTAATTTGTGTGCCTCTTGTGTTCATAAGGCCGAAGTGGGTGTTCTACACATTCCTCGTATCGGTCATTTTCAGCAATATCTTCGCAGGCTATATATTTTCAGCCGGTAATCTTGGTATGCCCAGAACGTGGACGCCACCAGACATTTTAGCGTGGCTGACACTTGCAGCGGCGATTTTTGTACCGCGCGAGCGGCAGTACGGTGCAGGCATCATTGGAAAATGTTTCATTGTGATAGCGTTCGTGACTGCCCTCGCATTGATACAAGGCCTATTGATGAATACTCATACGGCTTTTACACATTCGAGGGTCACGCATTTTGTTACCGCTATGGTATTCTCAATCAGATACTTTACGAACTATTCCCGCGTGAACGGATTTTTGAAATTCTCGGTTTTTCTTTTGCTCCTGATGTTCGTCGTACATCTTTTCATCAGATTTGGCATATATACACCCCGCGCAGCCGAAATCGATGTTCCCACGGAACTGGGAGGTGAAAGGGGTACTTACTCTCTTGTTCCATTGCTCTATCTCTCGCTGGTGAGTATCGCGATAGGCAGACTGGTAAGCAAAGTCGGCTTTTTGCCGGTATCCATATTTCTGCTGCTGGTCGGTATAAGCGGCGTGGTGCTGAGTGAGACAAGATCCACGTATGGAGCAATGGGCGTGCTCGCGCTATCATCGCTGTTGTTCGTAAAGGGCCGGGCCAGAACAATTATTGCATTCGGGATTGTCGGTCTTGTACTAATCGGGGCGGCATCAACAACGGGGTACGATTTTCTAAAAAGATTCCGAGCAGGTACGACAAAAACCGGCAAGGTGGAAATGCCAAGACCTTTCCAGAAGGGCACCTGGAGGGCGATGGAAAATCAAATCATCCTCGACAGCTACAAACAAGAACCGTACTTTATATTGACAGGCAGAGGTATAGGAGCGCTGCATCCGGCACCGGCTGGAAAAGACCCGATGGTTGGCTTTTACCATTCAGAGTATCTGGGCTGGCTGGATAGATGCGGCCTGATTGGATTAGTAACCGTGCTAATTCTATTCCTTGCCATGCTCATACGAAGTTTCACTCTGTCCAGAAGCGATATTCCATATATACGATATTACGGAGCAACGTGCTTTTTGCTGATGATAGCGCTGGCTGCCGATGGATTTTTCCATCCTATATTTTCGAATCCCCGTGCAGCGCCGTTATTGATATGCTTTGCCGCGATAGTAGCCAATTGGAAGGACATTTATATCAGCTTCTATCAGGAACAGGAACAATATGTTTTCGATGAAAGCGAAGAATACGCCGAACTTACTTACGCACAGCCTGTTCATTAATGAAAATCTTTTTCAACTCAAACAAACTCAGACTAAATATGCACAATCATCAGCTTAGGCGAGAAAGGAAGATTTTAATATGCGCGTTTTAATGGCGGCAGGTGCAAGCAGGGGCGGCTTATACACATACACCGATGCCTTATCATGCGCTTTGAGCCGGGTTGGCGCGGATGTAACGGTGCTGACTAACCCGCTATGGGCGGATTTGCCGAGACCTTACAAAGTTGAAAAACGCCTGCTTGAGTTCACAGATATCAAGCAACAATGGTCGCAACTGCACTGGGCGGTGAACAGATTCCAGCGAAGTTTAAGAAACAGCCTAAAGAGAAACCGGTTTGCCGTTCGTGGAAATTTCGACGTGGTTCATTTTCAGGGCGTGGGCACGCCGCTGCTCGACCAGTTCTTTTTGAAATCTTTAGTAAAACACCTACCGGTGGTGCTTACCGTCCACGATGTTAAATCTCATTACGAGCGTTTCGTAAGCAGAGCTTCATTTGTAAAACGAAGCCTTCAAATTCCTCATCGCCTAATAGTCCACTACGAAGCCGGCAAAAAACAATTGGTTGAACACTGGGGTGTTTGTGAAGACAGAGTTGATGTAATTCCTCATGGGATTATGCCTCTGGAGAATGCTCCATTGCAAATGGATGCACGGAAAAAATTAAAACTGCCTTTAGACCGCCAAATCATACTTTTCTTCGGAGGGATTCGTCCGAACAAAGGCCTTGATATTCTTCTGAAAGCACTGGAAATAATTAAATCGCAAAACAACAAAATCCTGCTGGTTATTGCAGGCGGCCTTCTTGGCAGATTTAGTTTCGAGCCGTACTCTGACATTATCAAAAAATCCAGCTTATCAAAATATGTCCGGACATTCATAAAATTTATCCCTGAAGAAGATGTAGATGATTTCTTCGCGGCCTCTGATTTAATTTCACTGCCCTATCTGAAATTCGAGGCACAGAGCGGAGTATTACTTCTCGCTTATGCGCATAAAAAATCCGTTGTCGTCAGCAATGTCGGAGCAATGGGCGAGCTTGTTTCTTCTGACAAAGTCGGACTGACCGTCGAGCCCAGAGCAGCAGGACCTTTGGCTGAAGCTGTTATGAAAGTGTTGGATAATCCCGATAAGTTTCAATCTCAATACAATTCTGAGCTTGAGAATAAATATAGCTGGGAGCGTATCGCCGAATTAACTATGCGCAGCTATGAGGCGGCCGTTAGCAACAAATAAAATTTATCAATACAGAGTAACGATGAAAACAGTATATGTTGTTTCAAGCTTGAAAGTTAGTATGACCTTTGTGGTCAATGAACTCGAAGCGCATAAAAAGGCCGGATGGCAGATTTTGCCGCTGGTCAGTTGCAGGCCGGGTAAGTCTGAAAACCTGTCCGAGCTTATGGTCAAATGGAATAAGCGGTCTGTGTTTCGCCCTGATATTTTAGTTCAGGTTCGTTCAACGTTACGGGAAATCCTTACACATCCACTTCGCTTTACAAAAGTTTGTTTTTGGCTGACAAAATTACTGGCCCACAGCCCGGCTGAATTCGCGAAGGCACTTTACGAATTGACGGTATGCTGCTACTTTGCCGGCCATTGCAGGCGATTCGGAGCAGAACATATTCACGTACATTTTGCCAGTAGATCTCTTAGCCTGGGCCTGATGATTGGAATGCTGACCGGCCTGCCTGTATCGTGCACCGTTCACGCGTTCGATATATTCACCAGAAGCCCCGGCAGCTTGAGGCTTAGATTAGCCAAATGCAAATTCATAGCCGGTATTTCCCAGTTTAATATCGAATACCTGCGTAAAACCTGTGGAGAATTTGTCAGCAATTTATGTCACGTTATTCATTGCGGGATTGACCCGGAAAAATTTCGTTCTGTTTCTCGTAAGCCGGAACGTGGAAAAATAATTTGCGTTTGTCGGCTCAGTCCGAAAAAGGGTCTTGACTTTGCGATAAAGGCCTGTGCGAAGCTGCGGGACAATAATGTAAAATTTCAGTTCGAAATTATCGGAGATGGGCCGCAACGGCAGGCCCTTGAAGAATTGATTGGGCAGTTGAACCTAAACAACAACGTTAAACTGCTTGGCGCAATACCCAACGACAAATTAACAGAGCTATATAGTCAGGCATGTGTATTTCTTATGCCGTGTGTTAAGACACCTGATGGTGATATGGACGGGATTCCGGTTGCGACGATGGAAGCAATGGCATGTGAATTGCCTGTAATTTCGACTGCTATCTCAGGTATTCCGGAACTGGTCGAGGACGGCGTAACAGGCCGTTTAGCTCCGGAGAAAGATGTCGAAGCGCTGGCACAAATTTTGAAAGAGCTTCTTGAAAACATGGACAAGGTCAAGCAGTTTGGAAAGGCCGGGCGAGAACGTATTCTGAAAGATTTTTGTATTTCGGAAAATGCTGCCAAGCTAAGGGAACTAATCGAAAACTGATGCATATCCTTTATATTCACCAACATTTTGCCACACCCGACGGCAGCACCGGCACTCGTTCATACGAATTTGCCCGCCGATGGGTAACGGCAGGGCATAAAGTCACGTTAATAACCGGCCAATACGACATAGGCGGCCTGAAAACAACGGGCAAACTTTATGAAAAGCAGAATATAGAAGGAATAAACGTAATCATCGTAGGAAGCAAGTACAGCAACAAACAATCATATCTGCGACGGATAATGTCATTTATATCATTCTGCCTTTTGAGTATTTATGCAGGTCTCAGGACAAAACAAGTAGATGTTGTATATGCCACCAGCACGCCACTGACAGTAGGTATTCCTGCTATGGTGATAAAATGGTTCAAGCGTGTACCTTTTGTTTTTGAAGTGCGTGACCAGTGGCCTGAAATACCAATCGAGCTGGGCATCCTGACCAATAGATTGCTTATCAGGATTCTATTATGGCTTGAAAAAACTATTTACAGTAACTGCTCTTCTATAGTTGCCTTGTCGCCGGGGCAGGCGGAGGGCATAAAAAAAGTCCTGAGCGAGGAAAAACCGATAGAGGCGATACCTAATAGTTGCGACACTGATATATTCAGGCCTGATATTGACGGCTCAACTGTTAGGCAAAGAAAAGGCTGGAAAGACAAGTTTGTTCTTCTGCACGCCGGCGCAATGGGTAAGGTCAACGGACTGGACTTCATTATCGATGCCGCCAAGATGCTCAAAGACAATGATGACATTATTTTCGTGTTAATAGGCGACGGAAATCAAAGGTCATCCATAGAAAGCAGAGCCAAAGAACTTGGTCTTACAAATGTGGAAATTCTGTCGTCTGTGCCCAGACGGGAGCTGCCGGAACTCTATGCCGCGGCCGATGCAGGGCTCGTAATAATAGGCAATTATCCGATTATAGAGCACAACTCGGCCAATAAACTTTTCGATTCTTTAAGCGCAGGAAAGGCAGTGCTTTTGAATTACTCCGGCTGGCAAAGAAAGATTCTCGAAGAGAATCAAGCCGGCTTTGGCTGTAATTTGTGCAACCTTGAAGAGTTCGTCGAAAAAATACAGTATCTCAATTCACACAGACAAGAAGTAAAACAAATGGGACAAAACGCAAGGCGGCTTTCCATCGAAAAATTTAGCAGAGATAATTTGGCAAAACAGGCACTGGATTTAATTTCCTCTGTCGTAAAATAAAAATTATTTTTAATAACGTCTTTAACACATAATAACAAGCAGGTATATCATTAATGAGGTAATATGAGCTTGTTCAATATCTATAAGCGCGTACTCGATATTTTCATTACCGTCTTGGCATTAGTAGTTCTGTTTCCGATTCTAATCGCGATAGGGCTAATCATAAAGCTAAGTAGTAAAGGGCCTGCCATTTTCAAACAGGAAAGGGCGGGTAAAAACGGCAAACCGTTTGTCTTCTATAAGTTCCGGACAATGAAGCTCGATGTTGACCCATACGGGCCGAGCCCAAAATCCGGTGAAGACCCTAGGTTGATAAAAATCGGCAAGTTTCTGCGTGAACACTCTCTCGATGAACTTCCGCAATTATTCAACGTATTAAAAGGTGAGATGAGCATCGTCGGACCCCGGCCTTTGTACATTTCCCAGATATCCGAATGGAATGAGCGGCAAAAGAAACGTCTGCTTGTCATGCCAGGTATAACGGGTCTTGCGCAAGTACACGGCAGAGCAGAGCTAACACGCGAAGAAAAACTCGAATTTGACGTTAAATATGTGGAAACAGCCGGTTTTTTGACCGATATACAGATAACGCTGGCGACCATCGCCCACGTGTTTAGAAGGAAGAGTATATACGAAAAAAGATACTCAAAGTCCGAATATACTCGAGGCCAGGGAGGTTAGTCGAGCTACCAACCATTTTCGCAGGGCGGCAAATAGTAAACGACTAAATTATTAACAGTTACCTACTTGGAGCAAACACAATGGGTATGAACATTGCTACCCGGACAAATTGCCTCACAAAAATAGAACAGATTGAGCATTTAGGCGAAGAAGAAAAAGCTGAACTGAAAAAAGTCACTGAGATTTTTCCTTTTCGCAGCAATGATTACTATCTGTCACTTATTAATTGGAACGACCCCAATGACCCAATACGCAAAGTGATAGTTCCTCAACTAAACGAGCTCGAAGAATGGGGGAGGCTCGACCCATCGAACGAAGAGACCTACACAATCATACCAGGACTCGAACATAAATATAATTCCACAGCGCTGCTTTTGGTGAGTGATATTTGTGAGGGTATTTGCAGGTACTGTTTCCGTAAGCGTGTCTTCATAAACAAGCAAAGAACATATCTTCGTGACCCGGCCGCAGCAATGCAATACATAACAGAACATAAAGAAATTAATAATGTTCTGTTAACCGGTGGAGACCCGCTTGTAATGGCAACATCGAAACTCGAGAATATTATCCAACCGCTAAGAGAAATAGAGCATGTCCGAATAATTCGCATAGGCACAAAGATGCCGGCATTTAATCCGTATCGGATTATCGAAGACCAGACCTTACTCGAGATGATAAGCAAGTATAGTATGGAGCAAAAGAAGATATATATAATGACCCATTTTGTCCATCCTCGTGAACTAACAGATGTGGCAATAAACGGTGTCAATCTGCTGCTAAAGGCCGGGGCTTTATTAGCTAATCAGACCCCTCTAATAAGAGGCGTGAACGATGACCCTCACGTTATGGCTGAATTGCTTTCGGAGCTTTCCTTTGCCGGTGTGATTCCATACTATATTTTCCAGTGTCGTCCTGCAAGCGGCAACAAAGCTTATACTGTCCCGATAGAAGAAGGATATGAAATTGTCGAACAGGCAAAATCACTGGTATCAGGGCTGGCAAAACGAGCACGTTATGTAATGTCGCATTCAAGTGGCAAAATTGAAATTCTCGGTAAAACGAAAGAATTCGTGTGCTTCAAATATCATCGTGCGGCCGAAGACATATACAGCGGACGATTTTTAGTTTTAAGATGTAATCCGAACGCCCACTGGTTCGACGACTATGACGAATTGATTCGCGACTATCCAATCAATATGCCATACAGGGCCTACGGCCCGGAATAAGACCAACATCTCTGATTCCACATTAAAAATGTCACTTAGGAATATAACAGCCATTGTTTTGATTCTCTTCTACCGAGGTACAGGCCTTGCATTAGAGCCTGATGAAGTTTTTGTGATAGCCAACAAACAAATAGCCGCATCGAAACAAATCGCAAACTATTACTGTGAAAAACGAGATATACCCGAAAAGAACATTCTATACGTATCCACCGGAGATAATCTTCGCGAAATAATAAGCAGAGATAACTACGAGAATTCGCTTGCATTACCAATAAGAAAGGAACTTCAAAAAAGAGCTCCCGGGGAAATCAGATGCTTAGTAACAACCTATGGTGTACCTATTAAAGTCGGAAGAAGAAAACCCTCGTCGGGGATGGAAGATAAACTAAACGAATTAAAAGAACAAATCAACCAATATAAACAAACACTTGAACAACAGGAACAAGGGCTTAATCCGGAACAAATAAACGAAAAAATCGCTCTGGCACAAAATGAGATTAACCGGATTAACGGCAGAGAAACAAATGCTTCGGTTGACAGTGAACTATCGATGATACTGTTCGATAACTATGAATTATACAGATGGCAGCCCAATATGCTAAAAGGCGACGACCTTGGCTTAGGTTTTAAAACGCTGATGGTCAGCCGGCTTGATGGTCCGAGCTATGAAATAGTAAAGGGTCTTATAGATAAGGCTATAAACACAGAAAAAACAGGATTAAAAGGCATCGCCTATATCGACTCACGAGGTATTTTTAAAAAAAGCTTGTACGGTCATTTCGACCAGTCTTTACGGGATATGGCATCATTCATACGTCTAAGTAAAAAGATGTCCGTCAAAGAAGAGCACACAGGAAAACTCTTTGCTTCCGGGAGTTGTCCACAGACGGCCATTTACTGCGGCTGGTACAGTCTGAAAAAATACGTTGACGCCTTTGATTTCGCCGATGGCGCCGTTGGATTTCATATCTCCAGCTTCGAGGCACAAAAACTACAGGACCCAAACAGCAGTACATGGTGTGCCGCAATGCTGCGGGATGGAATCACTGCGACATTAGGAGCCGTGAACGAGCCGTATCTTCATTCGTTTCCTGAGCCTAAAGCATTCTTCGCGGAATTGTTCGAAGGCAGTTGTCTTGCCGAGGCATATTATCACACAAAGCCGTTCAATTCCTGGCAACTGGTTCTGATAGGCGACCCGCTATACAGGCCGTTTAAGAAAAATTAAAGACTTTATCTCAACCTTCTTTTATGCTTTGAGCATTGCTGATTAACGCCGCCAGACTTATTAATGTAACGATAACTACGATTCCCACAGCAGATATGAGCACTTCAAGCGGCTCTAAACTTTTACCAAGAATCGCAGAGAACAATTTTACAATTAACAGCAACATTGCCGGTGCGGCCAATGCAGTAATCAGCCATTTAATTCTCGGTGGTCTTATTGAAAAGGAAAGATGCA
>JASFVS010000111.1:0-8587 GCA_050049715.1 Phycisphaerales bacterium | reverse complement strand
TGACACGAGCGTCCCCACTACTGAACCCATAGGCATAAGCGCCACGAACATGTTTATTGGTGACAATTCGGAATCACCGGGACGCTACTGGGACGGCCTAATTGACGAGGTCATGATTTATAACAGGGCTTTGTCCGAAGATGAGATTCTGTATCTCGCAGGTCAATAGGATAGCTCTACCGTCCTTGATTGAGAAAAACTCAGTCTGGACGTGATGTACATGCTGTTTTATAGCACTATTTCGGGGCCTATACCAGTTGGTATAGGCCCCGATTCTTTTATTGACATCAAACACGATTTAGACGTCACTGTGTAAGGTAACCCGGATACACTACAATGATGAGTTAATTCTACGGGGCCAGGAAATCTACTGAGTATGCCGCTATGTTACCTATGCCGCAGCCGCCAAAAGGACCTGCATTGTCCACACCAACAAGACGAAGTGTTCGGGATTCAAAAGGTGGTTTCGCCTGAGTCAGGTCAAATCCCATTGCCATAAAGCCAAGTGGATAACTGCCGCGATACTTAACCGGATACAGACGATATTGCCTTTTGCCTTCCTCATCAACCAAATATACTTCAGGCAACTTACCCCAACTCCAAAACTGGATGGATATATCAACATCCGGACCATCCACGAGTGGGCTTGTACCCGACAACTGGTGATCTACATAACGCCCCTTCGGTAATACGAGGAAAGTGCTCTTAGGTCTTTCTTCAGGAGACTGGATGGATACAGCCGGTCTCGGGCGGTCCAACCACGGAAAACATCGCCAATCACCACCATCCGGATTGTATGAGCTGATGAATTGCCCTCGGCGAGTGTAACCAATATTCGGGTTATCAAAGATTTCTATCATGGAATCGTCATATTGTAATACAGGTATGGACATTTGCCGGTTGCGATTCATAGAACTGTCAATGACTACTGTCGCGGTAACGAGAGTCAAACCTATTACGACTGTTGCCGCAATTTTATAGATAGTAGCTATAAGGAAATTCTTTTTAATTGCAAGTCTTAAACTATTGATGCCAATAGCTGTTGCGGCAGATACCTTACCGCCCGGAGAGGCAGCCAATGCAGCAAAAACAGTTAAGGCCGGAAGGAATTGGAATCTTCCCATACCCCGACGCACCAACTGCCGCTTTAAAGAGCCTTTGGCATGACGAAACAGCATTCTTGCACGCAGCGGAGTTCCACCCATTATTGAAGCAATCTGCGCATAAGACATTCCATCGATACAACGTAAGCTTAATACACCACGGTATTCGGCTTTAAGACTGCACATAGCGGCAAGCACAATAGCAATGCTTTCCTTCTTCATAAGATGATGTAACGGACCCAAATCCGCGCTCACTGTCTCATAGAGAGCCATTACGTCCTGGCTGGTTTTTCGTTCGATGCGTTTATTGCCCTGGATTCTGTTATGATGCTGGAGTTTCCCGACAGCGGTCCTGTACACCCACGCCCAAAAGGATTTTATTGAACGTATCTCCAGCTGTTTAAGTGATTGAATTAGTCCAAGCATGGTCTCCTGAGTCAGGTCTTCCGCCAGGTGATGGTCTAACGTCATACGAAACAATAGCGCACAAACCTTCCCCTTGGCCTCTTCAGTAAGTTTTGAAAGGCTTGTTTCGCAGCCTTGTTGGGCTGCTTTAATTATTTCAAGCGTAGCCTTTTCGTATTCAGCACTCATGCCTCACTATTATAATCCTGATTTGGCTCTAAGCGGTCACTTTTTTTTATATACAAAAATTTTCCCTCTTATGTGACCGCCCACCCCACTATTTGGGATTTATATTAATGACAGTAGATAAACTATCTCTATACATTGAAAAACAAGGAGTCCGATTTATGAAAATTTCAAAAATATTGGCGCTAATGTTATTTGTGTTGATGACAAAAGAGCCAGCCTTTTCCCTTTCTGGCCCTTATCTGGGAGAACCAGCGCCCGGGCTTCAAGCTGAAATCTTTGCCCCGGGGATCGTTAGTGTTAACGGCCGAATGGAGGATTGTGTTACTTTTACGCCCGACGGCCTAGAATGTGGTGTGGGAATTATCAGCGGAAATGACTGCCGCATCCACTATATGCGCCAAGAGGAGGGGCAGTGGACTAATCTGACCCGCGCATATTTTCGAAGCGGCGCCGCATGGACCTTTCAATTCACACCCGATGGATTGGGACTTGTATTTATATCATCGCAGAACTCGCCCGATATCTGGATGTATGAGCGTGAGCGTATCACAGATAACTGGTCCACACCATTCCGGCTGGGTACACCGGTGAGTCTTAGCTCCTCAAACGAATGGGCACCTTCGATGACACTGGATAAGACCCTGTATTTCGTATCGGGCGGCCGGGCCGGAGGGAGGGGTCATAATGACCTTTATCGCGCCCCATATAATGATGGTCAATATACAAGTGTCGAAAACCTGGGCTCTCCGATTAATACCTCCTCAGGCGAGCAAAGCTCTTTCGTAGCAGCAGATGAAAGCTTCATTTTGTTTTGCAGAAACGGCACATCCGGGTATAACGATGATAAGGATATCTTTATCAGTTTACATAATTCGGACGATACATGGACTGTCCCTAGCAATCTTGGGCCGGAAGTGAACACCAACCTGCACGAACGCTGTCCCTATGTCACCATTGATAACAAGTACCTGTTTTTCACCCGTCGGTCGGGGAATACCGCCAACATCTACTGGATTGAAACCAGAATTTTTCTACCCGATCCTAACGGTCCGATTGAAAACCTCTCCTCGGGCCAGAGGTTCGGCTCTATCCAGTGTGCTATCAACTATGCCAACTCAGGTGACACGATTGTATTGCAGCCGGGGATTTATCATGAGAATGTAAATCTTAACAGCAAAAACATAATCCTCCAGTCTGTGGACCCAAACAGTTCGTTTTATATAGGCGGCACAATTCTCAACGGTGATAGTGCTAATAGTTCTGTGATTACACTACAAGAGAACTCCGAGACATGTGAAATTGCAGGCTTAACCATCCGCTCCGGTTTGATTGGAATCAAAGGCATAGCAACGAATGCCACGATTCGTAACTGCCGCATAATAGACAACACAAATCACGGCCTGGAATTATTACGAGGCAGCAATTCCCGTTTGCAAAATTGTTTGATAACAAGTAACGGCCAGACAGGCATCACCATGCTTACAGGTCCCGGTCGAAGTAGTCCACTGTGCGCTCCGCTGATTGAGAACTGTGTTATTGTTCAAAACGGTTCTGAAAATATTGTCGGAGGTGAACCTGTTATCATTGATTCGATAGTATCTCAATAATAAATGTAGATTGTTGGGCTTAATACTAATTGTCTGGCTGCTTCATCGATGAAAAGAATTTGAAGAATCTGACTTTTTTCTCAAAAAGCGCGAACTTTTTAAATGTTTTTCGGGATTAGCATAAAGCTTAGATAACAATTATTAAATGAAAGGAATAAACAATGTATGTATGGCGCTGCAAATGTCTGGTTTTCCTGAATATCATTATCCTGTCTCTTTGCTTGTATGCGAACGGGAGTCCTTCCCTTATATGGGAGCAGAGATTTCGTTCTCTTGATGCGACTACTGATGAAGGCGGCAGAAACATCACAGGGGACGCTATGGGAAATGTGTTTGTTTCCGGCTGGACGGACGGCACCATCGATACGGAAACCGGTACGAGCGGATACATATTCCTGGCAAAGTTCGACGTTCAAGGCAATGTGTTGTGGAAAAAGCAGTTTGGGCCTCCTCGTGATATCGAAGTCGCCGCCATCAGGACTGATATGGAGGGAAGCTGTTATCTGGTCGGGGAAACTTCTCTGGCATTCGGAGGCCAGCAGACCTTCGGACGCACAGATGCCTTCGTGGTTAAGTTTGATGCGTACGGAGATCTGGTCTGGGTACATATCCTGGGAACTTCGCGAGACGACCGAGCGGAAGCTCTGGCCATTGACGAACAAGGTTTCTGTTACGTCACTGGATCGGCCAGAGGCATTCTAAACCCAGGCTCCGATTCGAACCAACTCAGGCCTTTTATTGCAAAATATGATATAGATGGTACGCTGCTTTGGGCAAAGAAGCTATCTCTGAGCAGAGCGCAAATCGGTAAGGCCATTTCAATTCAACCGAACGGCAATATTTATACGGCGGGAACAAGCGGATACATAGCACAATTAGACCCCAATGGCATCCTGATTGATTCCAGCGTTATGTCTTTGGGATATTGCACTAATAGTATGACCTTTGATTCCCAGGGTAATCTCTATGCCTGTGGGGCCAATCAGGCATCCGGCTGGACTGCGCATGTGCAAAAGCATGATTTCAGCGGTGCACGGCTTTGGCGTAGAACGTTCCGTGACGTTGCATGGGTTGGGGCTAAGTACATCGTGACGTGTACAGATGGCTCCGGAGATGTGTTAATGGGCGGATGCCAAGCAGCCGGCGCCGGCTGTCAGGCCTTTTGCAGACGTTTTGATTCCAATGGTAATCAGACACTTCGCTATGGCCATCCCGGAGATATTTGCGGCAATCAGGTTGGCATAGATGGAATAGGCTCGTGTCTGCTTACAGGATACACGAATCCATCCGGCGGTACCCTTGTAGCCAAGGTAGGCATTCCAGGCGCAACTGCACCTATGATACTTGAAGCGGAAGAAGGTATTGTCTCACAAGGAGAGATTGTTGACTTTAATGAAAATTGTTCCGGCTCCGGCTTAGTTAACTTAAACGGCCCGGCGGGCAGCGCTATTAGCTGGGAAGCTTCAATTGATGTTTCAAAACCATACACTCTGATTGCCTTTTATGCAAATGGGCAGGAAACAGAAACTCCAATAGATATTACGGTCAACAACAACCATGCCGCGACTCTGGCCCTGCCCCCTACCGGCGACTGGACAATCTGGCAGACCGTATCTACTGACATCAGACTTCGAAGCGGCAACAACACCATAATAGTTGAAACCACCACAGACCAGGGGCCATATATTGACTGTTTAAAACTTGCCAATGATACAACGAATCTGCTAACAGACAAGACTATAGAATGCTCTGCCGAAGATCCCAACCACCCGGTTCAAAATGCAACAGATTTATCCCTCGGCACCACCTGGCAGGCCGAAGGATTCCCACAGTCTCTGGTGATAGATTTAGGCCAAACCTACACTATCAATAAGGCAACACTCATTGGACTTAACGGCTCTGTCTATCAATATTTAATCCAAGTTGCAGAGTGTCCGTGTGAACAGTACTCGACGGTTGTCGATAAAACCGATAATCAGGCCACTTGTTCCATAGCCTCACCTTATACAGATACATTTGAGCCGGTCTCTGCGCAATGTATCAAACTTACAATTAAAGGAAGTGCCGAAGGACAGGAGGATGTAGTTGCCATCCGTGAATTTGGTGTATTCACATCTCCATCAGCCAGGTAAATCCGATAAGAGGTTTTAAGGTCATAACAAATGTAGGAAGATTGTCCCAAACGGCTCTGCAACTATTGTAGGAGGTGAGCCGGTGATTGTTGACTCAATCATAGATTGATATTCACAAGGAATAAGTCTTTAACTGTCCATAGCAGTTAACTTTTATAATGTCTGTCCGAAAAGAATAAGGAATCATTCCTCCTGGTTCACGCTCGGTAAAGACTTACCAATCCTGGCGCAAAGTGTATGGATATTGTTCCCGGGAATGGATACCCCGGCAACGACCAAACGTACAGCCTTTGGAGTGAAAGGTATATTGTGACCGGCCAGGTCGAATTCCATTAGTTCGTATTGGCCGTGTTCGTTCGGGTCACATAAATGGTGAGCAAGGCGATATTCGGAAGCGGCTCCGTCCGTGACAAAAAGATAAAAATGTTTGCAGCCTACAGAACCTACAAAGATATCCGGGCCGGGACCATCTACGAGATCCCGTTCAAAACCAACTTCAATCCAATTCTGATACCGTAGTACTACACACTGGATATTCTTCGGATTCAGGATGGGTACAATGGCATCTCCTTTGACCATCCGAGAACGTGATGATTTGGTCAAATCTTTTTGCAGCAAACCTCCATCATGACTGTAGTTTGCGCCGATGAGCGTAACAGGCGGGACAACTATACCGGCTTCGATTAGATTGTTAAGGCTTTGTGTATTCCGGCTAAAGGAATCGCCGCACATTTGATAATGCACAACGGGCACGGCGAAAAGACTCACGGCCAAAATGGTTGTGACAATCGGTTTATATATAATTGAACCGACAACTAAAGCCGTGGTACCTACTTTTAGCGAACTTGTCTTTACAAGGGCCGCTGCTTGTGCCGTCTTAACCATTTTATCCGTCATAAGGGCAAATATTCCCAAAGCAGAAGCCAAAAAAGAAGGGGTAAAACCATTTCGCGCAAGTTGACGTTTCAAGGATTGTTTAGCCCGGAAAAAGGCGACCTTGGCTGAAAGCTTCGTCACCCCCATCACAGAGGCAATCTGCCGATAGGACAGGTCGTCAAAGCAACGCAGGGTCAGGACACTGCGGTCCTTTCGGCTCAGAGCGTTCATAGCCCTTGATATGGCGTTTATCATTTCCTCTTTGACAAGCTTATCCAGGCCGGTTTTGTCAGACTGCGCCTGATAGCCGGATACCAAATCGGTGTCAACGCAGGTTTTATTATCGATTCGTGTGTGGCCCTGCACACGGAAATGGTGCTGTATTTTGGTTAAGGCAACGCGATACAACCAGGCCCAAAAGGCTTTCTCGTTCGTCATTTGTGTCTTGGGCAGGGAACGTACCATTTCCAAAAGGGTCTCCTGGCAAAGGTCCTGGCTCAAATGATGGTCCAAAGTCGTCCGGTAAATATATGTAAAGACTTTCCTCTCGGTCAGCTTGGCAAGGAGAGTCTGACTCTCACGCCGGCCTCGCTGGGCCATACAAATAAGCTCCAAATCAACCGTAGGACCATTCTGTGCCATGTCGTATACCTTTATAAAGCCTATATCGTCCGGGTGGTTACATATTTTTCCTGTTAAATTATTATTTTATGAAGAATTCATGTAACCATAGTGCAAAGCTGGTATTTACAAGGTTGGGCCTTAAACATAATGAATTATCAAAAGGAGCTCGGAACCATGAAGGTCATATTAAAATTACTAATGCTTTTTTATTTTATAGTAAGTCTTGTGAATGTATGCCATTCAGAGATTTCATTTATTGACAGCGGTCAAAGCCTAGGGAATTCAAATAGCTGGAGCATTTCACTGGTTGATTTGGACGGAGACCATGACTTGGACGCTTACTTTGACAATCAGATATGGCTCAATGACGGCAACGGCTTTTTTCAAAGCAGCCATCAATCTATAGGCGGTGGTGAGCCTTCATTTGGCGATTTAAATAAGGATGGATATATCGATGCTGTCGCAGGTAACAATATCTATCTCAATGACGGCCAATTCAATTTCATACAGGCTACTCAATCCCTCACAGGAACTATCCTGTCAACCAAGCTCGTGGACCTGGATAAAGACAATGACCTGGACATAATTGCTATGAACGAAACCTCGGATTGGATTCTGTATAATGACGGACATGGAAATTTCATCTCCTCTGGCATATCATTGGGAGGTTGGGCCCAGGCAGGGTACGCGGTAGGTGATTTCGATGGAGACCAGGATAACGATGTCTTTGTAGCGATTCCACATAATCCGCCTCCCCCACCATTCCTCAGTAAACCGGATATAATGATGTTCGGAGACAGCTCTGGTGCATACACACAAAGTACACAGTCATTTCCCGCTCGCATGAGTCGAGGTGTCGCCACGGGAGATATTGATAATGACAATTACCTGGACCTTTTAATCGGTGACCAGAATTCTCATGTTAGATTATGGCTAAATGATGGAAATGGACGATTTGTCCAAAACCGACAAAGATTAAGCCATACCAGCACATGGGAATACCTGGCAGACTTTGACAATGATGGATATTTGGACGCATTTATCACACGCGGTGGCCCTTTGGACAATGGCAAACCCAATGAGATATGGGTGAACGACGAGGGGCAATTTTCCAATAGCGGTTTGCAACTCGGTCAATCCAATACGGTTGCCGCAGCATTCGGCGACATTGACAATGACGGTGACATCGATGCGATTACAGCCAATGTCAATCTCAATACCAACGAGGCGCCAAATAAGGTCTATTTCAATACAACCATTATACCCACAGTAAATGAGATTGCGTTCGAAAAGACCAGCCAAAGCTTCGGTAATTATCCCAGCTGGTATCCAATTATAGCCAACTTTGATTGCGATGATGACCTGGATTTACTTTATCAAGACAATCTGCCTCAAGGCAATGCCTATCGTCTCTGGCTGAACCAGAGAGCTGTGGATATTTTCCTGGCTCAATTCAGTTTTACAACGTCGGACTATGGCCGGGACAACGTGGTTTTGTTAAATAAGGCGCGACCATAGCACAAGAAAAAAGGAAGTTAAAATGTTACACAAGCGATTAAAATTAATTGTCATAGTCTTATTAGGGACGGGACTAACAGGATTACAAGCCCAAACCGATTCCATCGACTATTTCGGACAAACTCCTCCGGGA
>JASFVS010000110.1:0-8649 GCA_050049715.1 Phycisphaerales bacterium | reverse complement strand
ATCATCTTCTATTCGCACACCGAGTTTTCCGGGTATATATACACCCGGCTCAATAGTAAGAACTTGGTCGGCCTTGAGAACATCCTTGGTCTCAGGTTTAAGAAAAGGTGTTTCATGAATTTCCAGACCAAAACCATGACCCGAGCCGTGACCATAAACTGGCAAATCGTTTTTGCGGATTACCTCTCGTGGTGCGGCATCGATTAATTTCATTTTTGCCCCCGCCTTTACCATTTTTATCGCAGCCGTCTGGGCCTGCTCCACTACGTCGTAAACTTTTTGATAAAAAGCCGAAGGTTTGCCGACCGCGAAGCATCGGGTAATGTCGCTGCAGTAGCCTTTATATTTGGCCCCGAAGTCAATCAGGACAGTGTCTTTTTGTTTGAGCTTCTTTTGGCTCGGCTGATGGTGCGGCCGTGAGCCGTTAGGACCGAAGGCAACGATTGTCGGAAAACCATTGGTCGCTCCGAGTTTGCGCATTTGAAAATTAAGCATACCCGCAATTTCATTTTCAGTTACTCCCGGCTTTAAATGCCGTAGTGTCCGTTTCAGTGCTTGTGTAGCTATCGAGGCGGAGGTTTCTATGATTTTTATTTCGCTTTTATCTTTAATGCTCCGTACGGTTTCGATAACGTTTGCAACTGACCTTAATCGACCTTTAACGTGCTTTTTCAACGCTTCGAAATTCGCCAGCGAAATTGACTTTTCAACCGTTATTGAACGTATTGATTTTTGTTTTTTCGCCAATTTGGCTACCAGCTTGGCAAGCGAGTCGGTTCGTTCAAGAATTTTGCATGAGGGACATTCGCTTTGCGCCTGTTCGGTGTATCGGCTGTCTGTTAGAAGATAAACGTTGTTTTTGGTGATTGCCGCCCAGCTATCGTCGCCCAAAAAGCCGGTCGTGTAGGTTACGTTTGCCGGCTTTGTTATTATAAGACAGCTAATTTTCTTTTTATTTAGTTCGCGTCGAATTTTCTTGATGCGTTTTTTGATTATTTCTTTATTCATTTGTAATACTCATTTCTTAAGCACATTTTTTCCCGGCACCCATTTTTGTTGCCATGCCGGATAATCTTCCTCCAGCAGCCCGCCGGGGTCACGAACATACCACGCATAGTTTGTTCGTCTTTCGTGCTCAATCTCGGCCATTGTATATTTAATCACGCCATCCCGGCCGCAGAAGATTGGCCGGTTGCTTCCCAGCTGATAAAAGCGTGCCCATATCGGCGGGGCCGAATCATCCTTAATTATGACTCTGTCAAATCCTCTTTCCAGAGACTCGCCTCGTTTTATAACCATGCGAATACCATTAAGCCTGGAACGGTCGAACCAGATAACAGCGCTTTGGACGGCCTCGACGATTTCAGGGCTCGGATTATCGATTTCCATTAGAAATTTCACTATACCCACACTTGCCCGGCTGCAATTCGATACTTTCTCATAGATACGGGCGTCCCTGGGCTCAAACGTTTTTTCATCGTATTGCTGGCACCAGGCCGTACGTTTGCCTCCATCGATTATTTGGCACTTCAAAATGCACTCGATACCTTTTCGAACGGCTTTCTCGGCTTTCGCACGGCGTTCTTCATCTATGAAGGCGTACGCAGACTTTTTTTGGGCGATATCACGAAGGACACTCATCGCCCCAATCATAGCCCCATCGTTGAAGGTAATATATTTAGAATATCCGGGGTGTCCTTCTAACGGATAGAACTGGGGCCAGCCGCCATTGTCGTATTGGGCTTCGAGCAGATAGTCTATTCCTTTAAGCAGGGCTTGCCTGAAACGTTCGAGCTTGGTGGCATTATAAACCTTGGCTAAATATCGCATCTGCGTGTGGGTTGCACCGTTGTCAAGAGTGTCATCTTTACGATTTTTGGCCCTGAGGAGCCTGGTTTTGTCCTCCTTGCTGGGAACACGGGTCATAACGACACCTTTTGGCCAGCCGCCGTTATCGCGCTGGTACAGAAGAACATTATCGGCGATACGTATGGCCTCCTCGGAAGTATAAAACTCATCCGGTCGGTTTAAACACCAACCCCACGAAATGCGTATGGAGGACCTTATAGTGTCCTGGGCGAAGGACAAGGTTTCGGCCATTAAAAAACAAATTAAAACCGCTACTATTCCCTGCGCTATATTTTTCATTTTTATTTCTATGGTTGCGTATTCCTTTTTCATCTTATCCTCCTCTAAACATCAAAGTCGGACCTTACAACAGTCACAGATACAATTGATTAACAACATCCCGGCGAAAAATAAAGTCTTTTTTACGATAACGTTTGGTTAAAGGGCGTTTAATTCTTATATTTTTAGTAGATAGATGACCTGATGTGGGGGAGACCGGTTGGCTATGATTTAAGCTTGCCTTTGGTGTTTTCCGCAAGGGAGGAAAACTATCAAAATATACATTTTCCTGGAAAGGGCGGTTATTACCGTCCTTTTTTTATGTCTTGTCACGGCTTCTCTTTATCGTTACAATAGGCCATATCTTAAATGTAATTATTCTTAATTAGTTGTTGAATTATGATATTACCTATCCGGACAAGTATTCATCCCAGGCGGACGCCATATATGAATTACGCCCTAATAGGCGTCAATGTCCTCATTTTTTTTATTACTTACCGGCCTTACAGGGACCCGTCAACAGGCTCTGTTGAGATACTTCGTCTCTGGGCGCAGCAGTTTATGCTTCATGCCGCCCGCCCGCAATTGTGGCAGTTCGTAAGCTATGCCTTTCTGCATGGCGGCCTAATGCACATTTTCGGAAACATGTTTTTTTTGTATCTGTTCGGCAATAATGTTAACGACAAGCTTGGCCATATCGGATATCTGTGTTTTTATCTGGCCGGTGCGGTATTTAGTGCTATCGGCCATATTTTGGTCAGCGGCGCTGATGTCCTCGGGGCCAGCGGGGCGGTCGCCGCCGTGACCGGTGCATACCTCGTATTATTCCCCCAGACCCTGATAACCGTGTTATATTGGTTCTTTTTCATCGGTACCATTGAAGTGCCTGCCTTATATTTTATCGTATTCAAGATGATTATAATCGATAATGTAATTATCCGGTACACGCCCCACGTCGCCTATGATGCCCATCTGGCCGGCTATGCCTATGGTATTTTTGCAGTATTAACAGTGCTCGCGACAGGCCTAATCCACAGCAATAATTTCGACTTATGGGCTATGATAAGACAGTGGAACCGCCGGCGGGTTTACCGCGATGCGGTATCGGACGGCTACGACCCGTTTGCCGGCCAAACGAGAACCAGACGAATAAAGGTCAAAGAGGTCAAAAGCAGTGCTCAAAGGCAAATGGATAAAAAATCCCAGGAACTTCGTAGTGAGATTAATAAACGAATTGCCGAACGTAATTTATCGGCCGCTGCCGACCTTTATCTGGAGCTTATTAAACACGACAGCGAGCAGATTATGCCTCGCCAGAATCTGCTTGATCTCGCCAACCAGCTTGCCGGTGATAATAGACACGCCGAGGCCGCTCAGGCCTATGAGCAGTTCTTAAAGCACTACCCAAATTACGAATACGCAGAGCAGGTGGAGCTTATGGTGGGTGTATTGTATTGCCGTTATCTCAATGAGCCGGAGCCTGCAAAAAAGCACCTCCAGGCCGCCTGCGAAAAATTAACCGACCCCGGCCAGTTAAAAATGTGCAAAGACGAGCTCGAACGTTTACAGAACTAAAATCCTCAAGAATCCAGCAGTTTTTGGCCCAACCAAGCCTGATGTATACAAACCAATTGGGCCGGATGTAACAGTATTCACCGTTAAGGCCTCAACTTTCACTAAAAAACCCTTAAAGAAATGGCAGCGAGACCTCTTTGATGCTTTGATGGCATAACAAATCTCCAAAACCTCGTTTAACTCAAATGGTGCTGAATACAACGATAGAAACTCTTTTTAACTTATCCACAAAGATTTAATTTTAACCTTGTCAAACTCGACCCCAACAATTATCATACCCTCAATTCAAGCTAATATTGGCCGGACTAAAACCATTAAAACCAATAGGATGAATTACAATGCGAGATATCAATAACTACAAACGCAAGAAGCAAATCGCATTAATTCTACTGGTTGTCTTTTCCGCTTTCTTTCTGGGCTTGTTAATTTATATAGCAAAACATATGGGAACAATTGGTGCATTGTTACTAGTGTACGCATCCATGATGTTTCTCTGGGTAAGTCTCGTCGTTAGCTACGAAATTCTTTCCGCAAAGATAGAAATTCTAAAGGAACTGAAACGCAAAGAAAACTAAAAGCCTCACTGACCGGCAATCTTAAATTTTTAGCCCTCTGCATCGCAGAGGGTTCGTTTCTCTTTTTGATTTTTGATTCCTTAATTTCGGAGCGCAGCGTAGATCCGGCTTTAGACGAATTGCTATTTGCATTTTAACTTTTAATTTTGCCTTGCTGCCTTCGCCTTAAGCAGTTCTACGATTTCCGTATGTCCACGGCGGGTAGCCTCATCTATCGGCTTACTTCCTCCGTTATCTCTTGCATTTACATCGGCGCCGTTGGCTATGAGCGACTCCACGATATCCTTATGACCCCGAAGGGCTGCCGAATGTAAAGGTGTGTCACCATCGTCGTCCTTTGCATTTACGTCTGCCCCATTTGCCAGAAGCACTTGGACCAAATCCTTATACCCGCGTGCCGCATAATGCAGCGGTGTTGTACCGCCCTCATTCTTTGTATTTATATTAGCATTGTAAGCAAAAAGCAATTCGACAAATTCCTTTTTATCCTCCAGGATTGCGCGATGCAGCGGTGCATTGCCGGTAGAATCTTGCAAATTAACATCAGCGCCGAAATCGAGAAGAAGCTTTGCAAGATTTTTATTATTCTCATGAATAGCTTCATGTAGTGGTGTGTAGCCGTAGTTGTCCTTTAAGTTGAGGTCGTTAACGTCAGCCCCATTGGCTATCAGCAGTTTTGCTACCTCTTTGTGGCCGCAGTAGACCGATGACAAAAGAGGAGTATCTCTGTGAGTATATCTGGGACTCCATATTGTGGCTTTGATATTGACTTCCGCTCCGTTCGCAATAAGTAATTCAACTATATCTATGTTGCCTTGACCGGACGCGGCCTCAAGTGGCGTCCAACCGTCCTGGTTCTTTGCATTAACATCTGCGCCCTTTGCAAGAAGCAATTCAACTATATCCTTGTGACCTCCGCTTGCTGCTTCATAGAGAGGTGTATTACCGTTGAGAATTTTTACGTTTACGCCTACTCCATTGGCGAGGAGCTGTTCAACAAGGTCTTTGTGGCCGTTAGAGGCCGCAAAAAGCAACAACTCTGTCTTTCCTTTCTCTGAGACATTTATATCAACTCCCTTGGAAAGAAGATAATGAAAAACATCTGTATATCCACAATAAACGGCATTAATCAAAGGTGTGTCTCCATCTTTCGTGCGTGCATTAATATCAGCGCCGTTGGCAATGAGGATTTCTATTATATTTATCGTGAGTTTTACTATAAGTTTCTGCTCCAATTCCCAGAAGCTATCCCGGTCTTCAAAATCAATGTAATTGTATTTTGTTGTGCTGAGTTTCTTCTCTAACTCTAAATAACGATTCATATCTTGAGGATTGATATGAGCACTTTCGTTTTTAATAAACTCTTTAAAATCCAGAGGAAAATATCTTGTAGCGGCCTCATGAAGTGGTGTACTGCCATCATTAGCTTGTGTATTTACATCGGCCCCAAGAGCAATTAAAAGTTTCAATATATCCTGGTGTTTTATACCCGCTGCCTCGTGCAGGGACGTCTTACCGCTTTTGTCTTTTGCATTAACAT
Organism: Phycisphaerales bacterium; assembly: GCA_050049715.1. GTDB lineage: Bacteria > Planctomycetota > Phycisphaerae > Sedimentisphaerales > Anaerobacaceae > NIOZ-UU13. The sequence goes on along the minus strand of JASFVS010000110.1, from coordinate 2,832 downwards.
TGGCACCGGCTGTGATGAGTAATTTAGCTATATCCTTACGGTTCGACATGACCGCATCGTGCAATGGTGTAATATAGTAACTATCCATTGCGTTGACATCGGAATTATTAGATATCAGCAGCTCTGCTATATCTTTGTGACCCTTGTGGGCGGCATAGTGCAGTGGAGTCTTTTTGTGAAGGTTGCATTTGATGTTGACATCAGCATTATTGGCAATTAGCAATTCTGCTATATCTTTGTGGCCTTCACTCGCTGCTTCATGCAGAGGTGTTATACCATCCCGGTCTTTCGCATTGATATCGGCGCCGTTTGCTATAAGGATTTCAGCTATTTCCTTATGGCCTCCACTTTCAGCCTCATGTAATGGTGTGCTGCTATACCAATCCTTTGCGTTTATGTCGGCACCGTTGGCAATGAGCAATTCGACAATATTTTTGTTGCCTTCTTGTGCCGCACAGTGCAGTGGCGTTAGTTTGCGATAGGTGCCCGGTAAATTGACATTTGCGCCTTTGGCTATAAGAAATTCCGCCGCTTCCTTATGGCCATTCATGACGGCGTAATGAAGCGGAGTACAATCGTTTTTGCCCTTTTCATTAACATCGGCACCGAGAGAGATAAGTTTTTTTATCTGTTCGACGTTTCCTCTCGAAGCAGCATTGTGCAGTGCCGTTGGACTTATAGTCGGCTTTTTCCTGCACCCCGCTGAAACGGTAATTATCACCAAAACCAAACGGAATAATCTGCCTGCTTTCACTGCTTTTTCCCCTTATTAATTTGTGGCAGACTGGTCATGGCTTTCTGTGCCGGGGTCAACCGTCTCCAATTCGGGCTGAGGTGTCCTGTAAAAACAAATATCGTCGAAGAACACCAGACCCTTACCACCTGGCGCTGGCGGATTATCACCAAAACCAATGGTAATGATATAGATATTGGTAAGGTTCGCGCCCTTTTCCAAAAATTCCTGCATGTTGATACTCCACTGAGTCCACCGAGTTACCCGGGCTGCATTGATATTTTCATTAAAGACCGTAGCGGTGCCGTTGAGGGTAACATACATCTTCTCCGCATCATTAGCCTCATCACCTATATACCATAGACTCAACTTACTAATACCTTTCCAGTTCCAGTCACTCAGAGAACTCAAAATCATAATAGTAGTAGCTTCAGAATTTCCATATTGGTTATCGTAGAGAAACGGCATCGACTGTTTACCACTATGAACAGTCGTGGTTTCGATGAAATGCTCTCCGGCGGCAAAAACAGGATCAGGATATCCAATCACCGAACCGTTGAAAACATCACTCCATCCATCTATCCATGTATCAACTATCCTGTCAGGTACATAGTCGTTATAATCCTCGAAATTATCTATTATTATATATTTAGAGTCTTTTTCGACCTCTCTATACAACCACCTATATCTCCCGCTAATTAAGTTGACATCATCGCAATGGGCAATTAGAAGTTCCACTATGTCTAATTTATGTATACGTAAAGCAATGTCTAGGGGTGTTCTGTTACTCTTGTCTTTTAGATTGACATAGGCCCCGTGTGCAATTAGCAATTCGGCCATATTTTTGTTGCCTTCTTGTGCCGCACAGTGCAGTGGCGTTTGCTTGCGATAGGTGCCTTGTAAATTAACATTTGCGCCTTTTGCTATAAGAAGTTCCGCTGCTTCCTTGTGACCATTCATGACGGCGCAATGAAGTGGAGTGCAGTTGTTCTTGTCCTTTTCATTAACATTGGCGCCGAGTGAGATGAGTTTTTTCATCTGTTCGACGTTTCCTTTCGAAGCCGCATTTTGCAATGATACTGTTCTGGCAGTCGGCTTTTTCATGCACCCGGCTGAAATAGTGATTATCACTAAAACCAAACAGAGTAGTCTTGTCGCTTTCATTTTTAATTTCCTTTTATAGCTACACTATCTCTGGCCCCTGTGAATATAAGGCACAAAGAGCATTAAAAGTAACGAGAAAACAAATAAAATGCGCGATTTCCAATGTTAAATTATACAATATATTTAAATTGTTAGCCACCGGCACTGCCGGGAAGTGTCATTCCTGCGGTCCGCAGGATGCCTTACGGCAAAGCGGGAATCCAGTCAATCGCAGGGTGGTGGCTTACCCCACCAAAATTAGCCGGGTAAAATGCGATTTTTCGCACCATTTGTATCTAATATTTAATGCAATTAAAAGTTGACAATTATAAGGTCTATTGATAATTTGAAAGGCCGAAAAATCATTCGGCGGTTTGATTGTTTGATAATTTAGGGAATCTGAACTTTTTTAGGGAGATAGAAAAATGCAATCTTACTCAAAATTTTTCGTTATCTTCACAATTCTTTGTTTAATCTCCAGCGGTTTTGCCCAGGAAGATGCCGCTATGACCGGCGGTTCTGAAGAAGAAACTCCATCTTTTCCATATTTTGCCGAGATAACCGGTGATAATGTTAACATCCGCTCCGGCCCCGGCACGAACTTTTACAGGTGCGGCAAGCTCGACCAGGGCGACAGGGTCAAGGTAATAAGCAAGCAGTTTAGCTGGGCCCGCATTGTTCCGCCGCCCGGGAGTTTTTCCTGGATTTCGATGCAGTATGTTAATATTGACCCGGAAAATCCTAACGTTGGTATCGTTACCGGCGACAGGGTGCGTGTCTATGCCGGGTCGGATTTTGTAAAGCCGTTATATTCGACGTATATGCAGGGAAAACTCGACAAGGGTGATAAGGTAACTTTATTAGGCGAGCAATTGGACGACTATTACAAGATAGAGCCTCCGCCTTTTGCTTATCTTTGGGTGATTTCCAATTTTTTAAAGCCTGTAAAGGTAGTT
>JASFVS010000108.1:0-8700 GCA_050049715.1 Phycisphaerales bacterium | reverse complement strand
AGCAGTTGGACTAAGCAAAAATGTCTTAATCATCTTAAAAAGATTGATGAACGAATCGCTGGTATACTTCTTGAGTGTGAGTCAGTCGATCAGGCGGAACGTGACAATTCGTCGATGGTTCATATGAAAAAGGAGTTGTCAGATAACGAAACGCTCAAGACGAAGGTTTTGGAGATTCTCAATAAGCTCAAGGTCGAGGGTAAAAAATCGTTAAATGCTACGGATTCCGACTGTGCCAAGATGCACAGCAGGCAGGGTTCTCATGCCGGTTATAATGTACAGTCGGTAGTTGACGAAAAACACGGCTTAATTGTCAGTAGTGACGTGGTTAATGAGAATAACGATATTAATCAGTTTGCCGAACAAATTGAACAGGCCCATGAAACATTAGACAAAAAATGTCAGACAGCCTGTGCAGATGCAGGCTATTCTAATGCTGAGGAATTGGAGCGGGTTGATAAGCAAGGCATAAAAGTAATTGTTCCTTCAAAGCAGCAGGCCGGCAAGAAAGCCATCGGGCAGTTTGACAAGTCTGCATTTAAGTATATCGTGCAGGAAGATGTGTACATTTGCCCGGCCGGTCAGAAGTTACCTTATAAATGGAATAATGTAAAACGTAATCGTCGTGAGTATATAGCTGATTTGTATATATGTCGAGTTTGTGGGCATTTTGGCCTCTGTACCAAAGGTAAGAATTACGGTCGCAGGATTAATCGAAACAACAATGAGCGGTTTCGAGACAGGATGCGAGATCAATATTTAGAAACTGATTCACAGCAGGTTTATGCCCGCCGTAAGCAAAAAGTTGAACTGCCATTTGGCCACATTAAACATAACCTGAAGGTCAACGGCTTTTTATTGAGAGGATTTGCCGGTGTCAAAGCCGAAATGTCTATCCTTTCGAGTTGTTTTAACATCACCAGAATGATTGGTATTGTTGGCGTTACCGGCTTGATTGCTAAGCTTGGCTGTTGATGAATAGCATCGTAATCGCAATACCATAAATAAATGGCCGATATTTTGTCATGAGTTCGTGAAAAAGCCTGGTTATAGCGATTAACGAACAGCTTTTGTAATTTTGCTAAGATGGCAAAGAGAATAATTTCTCAATGATGTAATTGCGACACAGCCTGATAAAGCGGCGCAGGGCGACATAAAAAGTTCACTCGAATTGAAATATTCTGAAATTACTGATACTAAAACTTATGGCGCCACAAAAACCGACCATCAAAGTTCCTCTGAGGTTCCATCTATCCCGTCTCTTAGAGGAAAAGAACGCTGTGATTTGGCTGAATTTCTTATCGCAAACGGTGCTGATATCAAAATAAAAGACAATTTCGGCTGTACACCCTTACATGAAGCTGCAGAAAGCGGTTTCGTAAATATCGTCGAATTACTTATAAAGAAAGGGGCTGATATAAATGTAAAAAGCCAAAACGGCCGAACTCCACTCCATTCCGCAATCTCGCCATATAAATGGAATGAATATGTTGCAATAACGCTTATATCCAATGGTGCTGACGTTAATGCTAAAGACAATTCCAGCATGACCCCATTGCATGAAGCTGCAAAAGAAGGCTCGGAAGATATTGTGAAACTTCTGCTTTCGTGTAATGTTGATGTAAATGCAAAGGACAATAAAAACAGGACTCCGTTACATGAAGCTGCACAAAAAGGTGCTGTAGATGTTGTGAAACTTCTTGTTTCGTATAATGCTGATGTGAACGCAAAGGACGATAATGGCCAGTCCCCTCTGTTTGATGCAATAACCGCAGGGCGTAAAGCAACAGCTAAGATTTTAATTACCCAGGGTGCGAACGTCAATGTTAGGAATAAAGAAGGCCATACGCTACTGCATGAGGCAGTTTGGAAACAACGTCCTGATTTGGCAGAGCTTCTTATCATTAATGGTATTGATATAAACGCAAAAAGTGATTTGGGCCGGACTCCCCTTCATGAAGCTGCTGAAACTGATTCCAGAGATATAGTAAAGCTGCTCATATCTAATGGTGCGGATGTAAACGCTAAAACCGAAGACGGCTGGACACCATTGCATTCTGCTATATACTTCTTCCGATGGAACAAGGATGTTATAGAGCTGCTACTTACCAACGGCGCTGATATTAATGCGATAACCACAGATGGCAAGACACCACTGTCTCTGGCAAAAGAAAAAGGCCTTGAGCAAACCGTCGAATTACTTCTAAACCACGGAGCAGGGAATTAATAAAAGTATAAACCTTTAATTTATTCTAAAGAAAGCTACACCAGCACATTCAGGCCTTTTTTTATCGCATATTGGCGAACGGACTCTATCTCATCGTGCGTCGGCCTGCGGTTTATTTTAATATGCGATGAGGCCTTGTAGCAGGGACGATACTGGTCCATAACGTTAATCGTGGTTTTGGGGCTTATATGCTCTGTTAAAAGGTCTATAATCTCAAAGCTGCCGGCTAAGTTCTCCGGCAAAACCAAATGTCTTACCAAAAGCCCACGCACAGCCAGACCATTTTCAACCTGTAAATCCCCGACCTGGCGGTGCATCTCTTTGACCGCAGTAAAATTCACTTTAGGATAATCCGGCGCCGCCGAAAGCTCTCCGGCAACACTCGAAGCCGAATACTTCATATCCGGCATATAAATATCAATAAACCCTTCAATCAGCTTAAGTGTCTCAACCGAATCGTATCCGCCTGTATTATAAACCGTTGGTAATTTAAGTCCTTGCTTTCTGGCTGATTCGATGGCGGCCGAGATAGACGGAACAACGTGAGTAGGTGTAACGAAATTAATATTACTGCATCCATAATCCTGCAGGCCAAGCATAGCCTGAGCCAGCCGCTTAATTGTCATTTCCCGCCCCTGCCTGCGATGACTGATATCGTAGTTCTGGCAGAAAAAACATCCAATATTGTACCTGAGCCTCCGCTGCCGACTAAAACACTTTCCTCACCGAAATGAGGACCAACGGAGCTGACCTTCGGCGTATTGCCAATTCCGCAAAAACCTTCTTGCCCCTTACTGCGATAAACTTTACACATGCGCGGGCAAAGTGTGCACGGGTCCATGGCAGACCACAAGTCTTGGATGGTCTTACTAAAACCTCGAATATCAGACGGTAAAGATTTCATAATTCCGCACTTAATGTATTGAATGTCATTTGAGGTTCAGCAACGTTACTTTAAAATTATTATAGCATAATCGTCCAGATTTGGCTATTCTAAATATAATATAAGCAGTTACTCCGACCGTCTTCAACGATAAAAAGCACTTTCCCGAATAATTCACCCAAAAGGTCAGGTATCCGGCTTTTATATTGCAAAAAAGCCGAATTTAAGCTACACTGATATTTAGTATAGGGGCTAACACGATAGTAAAAGGCAGATTTAAGAGAACAGAAGATTAATCTCGCGCATCATAAAATAAGTAAGGTAAACATTGACAAACCGAATAGATATTCGGGGCAGGGGCAGAATTCTCTTGTTCGCAGGTTGAATGCCGGTGACCATGAAGCAGCAGCCGAGCTTGTTGATATATATTATCAGCAGATTTATTTGTTTATGAGGAGGCTCGGCCACGACAGGCAGGTCAGTGAGGACCTGACACAGGAAAGCTTCCTGAATGCCTGGTATCACATTGGTCAGTTGAAAAACGGAAAAGCACTAAATAGCTGGCTATACCGTATTGCGGCCAACGTTTCAAAGTTATACTGGCGCAAACACCAGAATAGGAAAGCAGCCGTCATTGAAGGAATGGATACCCCGGATAGCGGCGAAATTCAATATAACAACGCCGAACAAAATGAACAGTTGGAACAGTTGAAAAATGCTATTTCAAAACTGCCGATAAAACTAAGGCAAACGGTCGTTTTACACTATATGCAGCAATTAACTATAACCGAATCCGCTAAAGCGGCGGGGATAAGGGAAGGAACCTTCAAAAGCAGGCTTAACAGAGCACTAAAAGCATTAAGAAAGCAGGTTATTTGAAGTATTTCCAATAATTAAGGGAGAGCCGCTATGAAAGAGAAGAAAGAGCTTAAAGAATTATTGAACGAGCTGACCGAAAAAACGGTCGAACCCGTCCGGTCCGGCCTACACGAAGAAATTAAAAATCAAATTCCCGTCAAGCTCCCACCACACAAAGGTGGGCTTGATTCTATAAAGATTATTATCGACCTGCGAATAAACAAATTAACCGCGGCCGCAGCGATAATTACAACGATAATTTTTTGTGCTACTTTTCTCGGAGACAAACACCAGATAGCCGGCGGGATACTACAGGACAACATACTACTGCTCAAATACTGGGGTGGAGACCATGAGAGCAACATATCAGCCGGTAAGATTAAATACGAGTATCTGCTAAGCCGTGGCGAAGAGGTTGCCTGGTATGGAAACATCGTTAACCAAAGGGACAATAACTCTGTGATAATACAGCATAAGCTCCAGGATGGACGATATGAGATATTTTTCATTGACGGGCGCGAAAAAACCGTTAATTCGGAAGAACTGGTACAAATTCTGACCGAGATGCTGCAAAAGAAAACAAAGTGACAAATAACAATGCATGCAAAAAAGCGTTTATCAATTGAAATGGGGCCGATAATTTAGTAAAATACCTTAATAACAAAGGTGGCTTTTACATCATTTTTGCAACATTACCAAGGAGCATTGTCGTGGGTAAACGAAGAGGGTTTACTTTAATAGAACTTTTAGTGGTGATTGCTATTATTGCGCTATTAATGGCAATATTAATGCCGTCGCTGAACCGGGTGAGGAATCAGGCAAAATCCATTTCCTGCCGAGCCAGACTGAGAGAATGGGGCCTTATCTTTAAATTCTATACAGATGACTATGACGGCTACTTTAACCCAGGATGGGATGTGGGTGAAACGACATTGTGGCCGAATGCACTGCGACCGTATTACAAGGACAACTGGGAAATGCTTTTATGCCCAACGGCCACAAGAGTTATGGAACATGATAGTGACTACGGCACCTTCAAAGCTGCTACTCGTGAATTGCAAATTCCCGGGGGCGGCACATACCTTTATACCTTCAGCTATGGCATCAACTCCTGGACCAACTATATGCAAGCGTCACGTGGTGACCGTCAAGAAGAATGGTTCTGGAAAAATACACATAATCTCACAGATATAGAGGCTAAAAAAGTATCCAGCAATAACATACCCATATTCGGCGATTCTACATGGCATGATGCCTGGCCGCGGCACACCGATAAACCGGCTTTAGACATGGATGCCTTCGGGATAACGGACCAGGGGACAGACGGAGAAATGAATCATTTCTGTATCAACAGGCACAACGGATTTGTCAACATGCTTTTCATGGACTGGTCCACAAGAAATGTAGGATTAAAAGAATTATGGACATTGAAGTGGAGTCGCGGCTATGAAGTAAACGGCCCCTGGACAAAAGCCGGTCTTGTCCAGGCGGAAGACTGGCCTGCATGGCTGAGAGGTTTTAGAGATTACTAAAAACAAGTTTTTGGGGACGGTTTTTCCCGGTAGTTAGTGATTTTTTATATGAGATTTGGGAATAGAAAATCGAAATTTCCAAATATTAAGTTCTTCACTTAAAAAGGAATGTTTTGGCTATGAATAAAAGAAGCCACAAACGTCAAATCTATCTCAGAGGATTCACTTTAATAGAACTGTTAGTCGTCGTTGCTATTATTGCGCTTTTAATGGCCATACTAATGCCTGCGCTTAATCGCGTGAAGAAACAGGCAAAAGCCACATCCTGCCAGGCGCGTCTGAAACAATGGGGTCTTATATGGTCGCTATATGCCAACGATAACAATGGTCGTTTTCATATAGGCGAAGGCGGGGAAAGCCAAACAGGTGCAAACAGATGGCCGGATGTTTTAGAAGATTACTACAAAGATGAAAGTATGGGTATCTGCCCGATGGCCGTCAAACCAATGAGCGAAGGCGGCCAAAATCCATTCGCCGCCTGGGGCAGGTTAGATGACGGCAGCTATGCCAGCTACGGCTTTAACGAGTTCCTTTGTGACAGACCAATTACTACCGCCGGTGGTGAATTCGAAAACTATTGGAAAAATATATATAGCGCTAAGAAGCTGAATACCATACCACTTTTCCTTGATTGCGTATGGTACGACGTCTGGGTACACGATGTTGACGTACCTCCGGCTTATGATGGTTCTATGGATAGTGTAGCCGGAAGTAATGAAATCAGGCGTGTCTGTCTTAACCGGCACAACAGGGCGGTAAACAGTGCTTTTCTGGACTGGTCTGTGAGGAAGGTAGATTTAAAAGAACTATGGACACTACAATGGCATAAAAACTATGATATAAATGGCGTTTGGACTTTAGCCGGTGGTGTCCAGCCATCTGATTGGCCGGAGTGGATGAGAAGCTTCAAAGACTACTAAAACGCAACTAATAGATAATCGCAGTCGCCTCTTCAATCTTCCGAATGACCTCTTCAGCATCGGCAGAATAAGGCACATAACCATCAAAACCCTTCTGCAGCAAGGCTGACACCTCAGAATCGTTCAATTGGTTCGCAATCGCAATAATCTTGATGGTATGCAAATCCTCATTCGAACGAATACCCTTGCAAATATTCAACGCATCTATACCTTCAGCTAAAAGACTTATGAGCAAGACATGCGGGATAAACTTTTGAATGACCGCACCTGTCGCAAAATTACTCTGGACGGTTTGAACTTCATAGTCGGCCTTGTTTTGTAAAATTTCCGCCAAAGCCAACGAAGTTTTTTCATTGCTGTCCGCTATCAGCACCCGGATTCTCCCGACCGGAAGAGCTGTGGTCGGCATATTGTGCATTTTCATAAAACGAACCAGCTCACTGAGAGGTATCCGCCGGTCCTTGCTGCCGGGAATACGATATCCCTTCAGTTGGCCGTTATCAAACCACTTAGAAACTGTTCGAGGGGCAACATTACAAATCTTGGCTACGTCGCCTGTCGTCAGCACGTTTTTGCCTTTTGCCATTTTGCGACTCCCGATACTGTGTACTCAAACCATTTCTTTTTCGGTTTTAAATCGAGGGCTGTTTAACATACAAACACATTTTTCCCATTAACAGCAAATAAACGGCGATATTACCAGCACTACGTCCTATAAAAATAAGAGAACTCGCAACTATCAATTAAGTTGTGAAAGAACATTATGGACGGCTCCCTCAAACTCGTTTTGGGGTGCTCTCTTAATAAAGCAGAGCCACGACCGTAAGGGAGTGGTAAAAAATGAGTAACAAAATGCCATACCCTGAGCTTGTGCCCAAGGTACGGAGCGGCTTGTCCTGAGCTTAGTCGAAGGGGCATCCTCAATTTCGTAGCGCAGCGAAGATCCGGCTTTAGACGGATTAACTTTTAATTTTCTTTTATTCTGCCTGCGGTTCGTTGCTATTTTTATATACTCCACCCACTCATCCTTTGTACGACTTCGTTGCAGCGGAGCGGAAATCCGGCTTTAGACGGAGCTTTCAATAGAAATGCTATTCAAACTGCCTGCTTCGTTGCAGCGCAGCAGAAATCGAAGATCCGGCACGTTTGGAGTTTACTCGGCTTTAGACGAGACGGACCCGGCTGTGCTGAAAGTCCGGCATGATTTTTTGACGGAACGGAGCCTCCGGTAGAAAATCCCATTGTCATTTCGACCGAAGCGATGCGAAGCATCGCGTAGTGGAGAAATCTGGTTTCTATACATAGTTAATCTTACAAACCATTAGATTTTTATTTTATTTATTCAAAATCCTTGCAAAAAATGGTGGATACATTATGATTTTTTATGCTTTTTTCACTTTATGTCGGAGAACTTTGTGAAACTCCCTGATTTAAACAAAGATGATATTCCTCAAATTGTCAAGGGTGTAACAGACGTAGAAGATCCTCGAAAAGGAGGGCAAAAATTAGTGTTTGCCTGCAAATACAAAGGAAATCCCTACGTTATTAAATTTCTTCTTATTAAGAATCCCAATGACTCTGAAGACCTTGAAGATAATTCTCATTTAATCGATGAGGTATTTCTACGCGCTAAACGTGAAGTTGAAATAATGACACAATGTAAAACATCTCACCTCGCCAAGCTAGGTCCAATCGGACTAAAAAAAACAGTATACAACAATCAAAACTTGATATATTTTTCAGAGGAATTTTACGAAAATTCTCTAGAATCTCAAATTTCCGCAATTGGAGATACTCCGCTCGAACAGATAATACGTCTGGGGCGAAATATTAACCAAGCTATTACCCATCTTTGGTCACTTAGAAAAGTACACAGAGATATCAAACCTGGAAATATTATGCAACGTTCTAAAACAGGAGAGTATGTCTTGCTCGATATGGGAATGGCTTTTGATCTAGTGGGTGATTCTTATACTGCGCCCGGCATAATTCCAGGTACTCCCCAATATGTTTCTCCACAGCAATTAGATTTAATTAGAAAAAGAGATTTGGATTTTCGCTCGGACCTTTTTTGTCTCGGAATTGTTCTTTATGAAACCACAACAAAGAAACATCCGTTCAAAACACATGCAACTATGACACATGAACGTTGGTTATATAGTATTCAAAATAATACACCTAAGCGACCATCTCATTTCCGCACAGACCTTACGCCGAGTTTAGAGATGATTATAATGAGGCTGCTTGCAAAGCAGAGCCACCAACGTTACAACTCATGTA
>JASFVS010000107.1:0-8737 GCA_050049715.1 Phycisphaerales bacterium | reverse complement strand
CAACCCCCTGTGCCAATTTCTGAACTGCCGCCTAAAAAAGAGCCGGCTGTTGCGTCAGACAAACAGCAAGAACAAATCTCTATTCCAATTAAGGAATTATCGCCTGAAAACAAATCAACGCTCACACCCCAAAAGCAAAAATAGCCAAAACAGAAAAAGACAGTTCATCTAAAAGTAAACTTCTACGGATTCATACCCATATAAATACGAAAGAATGTAAAAACATCGACCAGCCAGAGGGATACAACACAAATAATCATAATATCAATACTCAACACGCACTCCCCAAGTATTACAGCGTACGATAACTATTGACACAAAGACTTATTTGTACGATAATAAGGGTTTTAGGAAATTTTAGACAGAGAGAAATAAAAGTGCCGCACAAAATTATATCTAAAAAGCAACTTTCAGAGAATGTTTTCTCCGCTGAAATCGAGGCTCCGCTGGTTGCGCAGGCAAGAAAGCCGGGGCAATTTGTTATTGTCGGCTTAAATAACGAATACGGTGAGCGTATTCCCCTTACAATCGCCGGCGCCGACCCGGACAAAGGCACAATCCGCCTTATCTGGCAGCGAGTCGGCAAAACCACCGCCGAACTGGCCGATTTGCAACAGGGTGACGAAATTACCAACATTGCAGGGCCTTTGGGCAAGCCGACTCATATCGAAAATTTCGGCACCGTCGTTTGCGTCGGCGGCGGTATCGGCAACGCGCCTTTGCTGCCAATCGTAAAGGCCCTTAAGGCCAAAGGCAATAAAATCATAAGTATCATCGGCGCAAGAAACAAAGAGCTGCTCATACTCGAAGAAGAATTCGCACAGGTAAGCGATGAATTGTTCATCACAACCGATGACGGCTCATACGGACGAAAAGCACTGGTGACCGAAGTATTAAAAGAAGTCTGTCAGCGTAATCCGAAACCGGACCAGGCCTTCGCAATCGGCCCGGCTATAATGATGAAATTCTGCTGCGAAGTTACGAAACAGTTCGATATACCAACACAAGTGTCACTCAACACAATTATGGTCGACGGGACCGGCATGTGCGGCGGCTGCCGAATCGAATTTGATAATAAGCCGAAATTCGTTTGTGTTGACGGGCCGGAATTTGACGGACACAAAGTAAACTTCGACCTGATGATAAAAAGATTGAACGCCTATAAAGAACAGGAACAAAAAGCACACAACCAATATAAGAAACACAGATGCAAAATCGGTCTGGACAAATAAAATTTTAACACATCTGCTCTGTGAAAAATACCGTACGTAATTTTTGGGAACCACTTACAGTGACAGACAAAGAAAGACAGCAACTGCTCAAACAGCTTCTGGAAAAGCAAAAAACCGGCAAGCTCAAACCGGCTGACAGATACAAAATACCCCCGCAGGATATGCCCGAACAGGAATCTGCAGCAAGAATAAATAACGTCAAAGAAGTGGCAACCGGATATACCGAAACTCATGCACGGCTGGAAGCTATGCGATGCCTTCAATGCAAAAACGCCCCCTGCGTTAAAGGCTGTCCCGTGCAAATCAGAATAAGAGACTTCGTTACAGCCATTGCCGAAGGCCAATTTGAAAAGGCCCTGAACATTATAAAGGAAAATTCACTGTTGCCCGCTGTTTGTGGCCGGGTTTGTCCACAGGAAGTACAATGTCAGAAAACATGCACCGTCGGCTTAAAATTCAAAGACCCCACAAAAGCCGTTTCAATAGGCCGACTTGAAAGATTCGTCGCTGATTTCTGTTTAAATACCGATTCAGTCCCTGCCGTCGCAGCCGAGACCGGAATGAAAGTCGCCGTAATCGGCGCGGGCCCCGGGGGCATCGTTACCGCCGCCGATGTTAGAAGAGCAGGACACGATGTTACAATATTCGAAGCTTTTCACAAGCCGGGCGGCGTAATGATTTACGGAATTCCCGAATTCAGACTTCCCAAGGCCATCGTTCAAAACGAAATCGATATTCTGACCAAAATGGGCGTCAAAATCGTCTATAACTTCATCGTCGGCAGAACACGAACAATAAAACAATTGCTAAATGAAGACGGTTTCGATGCGGCCTATATCGGTGTTGGCGCAGGTCTGCCGAGTTTTATGGGTATTGAGGGTGAGTCACTTATCGGGGTATATAGTGCCAATGAATATCTCACACGTGCAAACCTTATGAAGGCATACGACTTCGGCTCCGGGGCCGACACACCAATCGCCCGCTCGAAGAAAGTGGCGGTTATCGGCGGAGGCAACGTCGCTATGGACGCGGCAAGAACGGCCGTCAGGCTAGGAGCCGAAAAGGTTTATCTGGTCTATCGAAGAACAGAAAAGGAAATGCCAGCGCGAATCGAAGAAGTCCATCATGCGAAAGAAGAAGGAATCGAATTTCACATATTACAAAGCCCAAAGCGAATAATCGGCGACCAGGACAGCAAGGTCGTTGCTATCGAATGCCTCAAGTATCAGCTTGGCGAGCCGGATGATTCAGGCCGGCGCCGGCCAATTCCAATCGAAGGTTCCGAATTTACTATAGAGCTTGACACGGTCATTATGGCTATCGGCAATAAACCTAATCCGCTTCTTACCCAAACTATGCCGGAACTCAAAATAACCCGGTGGGGTACTATCGTTGTTGACGAGGAAACAATGGCCACATCCGTGCCGGGTGTCTATGCCGGCGGCGATATCGTCTCCGGCGCTGCAACCATCATCCTCGCAATGGGTCAGGGCCGAATCGCAGCAGCGTCAATTAACGAATATCTGGCTAAAAAAATGAAATCTTAAAGGCTGAATTACCCAGATCTTATATTTCACTTTCAAACTGAATTTCTTTACAACTTGTCAATTCCAAATCGGGTACGATTGCGGATTGGCCGCTATTTCCGGAGGTTGGTCACCCGTTTTACCGACTTTCTCTAAAATCTCTTTTATCTTGTCTTCTCTTAGCTTCTTTAATTCCTCAGTAAGGTCGCTTTCGCGCAACATAAACTCGATAAAATACTCACCATCTTCCATCGGAATGCTAATTTTGCCGACATAACCTTCGCCGGCACTTCCACCTGTTTTAGGTTTTTCAGAAGCTGCTTCTTTTTTCCCCGTTCGATGAATCGGGCCTTCTATATTTATTTCATTTGAAGGAACATCACAAAAAATGTCTCCATCCACCGAGCTTACGATATTTCTTAAAGCCTGCCTAAGCTTAATATTCTGCATGTCGACATTAATTTTCTCTTCCAACCACGAAAGGTCTTTCTTATACACATCCAGTTCCATCCCGGCCCATCCGGCAAGCCTTTTAATTATCACATCCGCTCCCTCATTAAATGATACATCTATTACCTGATCAAGCTTTGCTTCTCGAAAATCTTCTTCATCAACAATTCTTATTTCCGTCACCGTCCCTGGAAAATTCATTCCTGAAATATACCAGTCTCCAAGCGAATCCAGCATTTGAGCTAACGTGGGAAACAAAGAGCCTCCGGCAACAAACCGCTCGATCATCACTTCTAATTCTTCATTATAGTCAATAGGAACAATCACAATATCGAACTCTCTCAGTATTTTCGGCAGTATCTCATCTGACGATCGACCGTCATCGTCAAGACGATATATGTACAAATCCCTCAACAATTTGATTTGGCCCGTTGTCGGCCTGCCAATAATATGCTCCAGCTCCCGCCGGGGATATACTGTAATTTCCTCGTCACCTACTGCATAACGCATAAATAACTCGTTCAGCATCTCTGTTAAACTTTCCGCCAAAGAGCCCTTGAGTGACGCCGACAATCTTGTAGCCCCTCCAGAGGGTAGTTTCCACACCGCCTCATCAGATAAAACAATCTCCACTCCCGTCTCCTCTCCGATGTTTTTCAGGGCCTCGGCAATAGTAACATTTTTGAGCTCAAAAGTCATTTCCCTGCTGAGCTTGGCCTGTAATTCCTGTTTGTCAGCCCGCGCATACCCGGCTGCTATTCCAATTATTAAAACAGTAATAACCATTTTTCTTAGACTAATCGTTTCCATTTCTTATCTCCTTTATCTTAAAGTATTATTTACATCAAACATGCAAAATCGGCTTCATCTCTGCTTTGGCCGTTATCCGCCACTTTCGGTTCGTACGTACGAATTATAATCCAGGACGACCTGTCTGCACTTTGGTCGCCCTGTCCATTAGAATCAAGTATCTCTACATCAGCCGAGCCTTTACTCTCTTCCAGCTTTACCACCGTTCTTCGGCTGTCTTCTAATTGCACTGTGTTTGGTTTATCCGTCCTAACCATTATCGCAATAGACACAACAGCCGCAACCACAATAAATCCGGCGGCCAGCTTAAATACACTCGGATACCATATCGTCGAGACCTTGCCGCACCGTGTCCAGTCCAATCCTTGCGATATATCAGTATTTAATTTATCCCAATCAACGCCGGCCAATTGCTCACTCGCGTTTCGCTCAAGCAGACGGTCTATTTGGTCGTCTTTCTTTTTCATTCCAGATACTCTTTTAATAATACCTTTAGTTTTTTTCTTGCCCTGTACACATACCACCTTACGGTTTCAACGGAACAATTCATAATCTCGGCGACCTCATTCTGTGACAAATCCTCAATTCCAAAAAGAGCAATCGCCTTTACTTCTTTCTTCGAGAGTTTTAACATTGCCCGCTGTATTGCATCTTTCAATTCTTCACGAGTTTGATTTTCAACCGGCGTTAAAGCCTTTTCGTTCTCTTTTTCATCAACAATCTTTATTTGTTCTGTTCTGCGTTTGGCCGCCCTTCGCCAACTGATAGCTGTATTGATAATAATTCGAAAAAACCATGCCTCAAATCGCTTCGGCTGCTTTAATTTATTAATACTC
Organism: Phycisphaerales bacterium; assembly: GCA_050049715.1. Taxonomy (GTDB): domain Bacteria; phylum Planctomycetota; class Phycisphaerae; order Sedimentisphaerales; family Anaerobacaceae; genus NIOZ-UU13. The sequence continues at coordinate 3,883 of JASFVS010000107.1, read as the reverse complement.
ACATAAGCCTTAATAAATCCATCCTGAACAACCTCAGCCGCATCACTGGCATTCCCCAATATTCTGACAGCTATCTGCATCGCCGGTCTTTGATATAATCTTACAAGCTCATCAAACGCACCTCTTTCCCCTGCCTGGCCGGCACGAACTAACTTCCCAACGTCATCGGCGTTCACTTTCAAACTGTCATTCACGAATTATTCCTCGTTCTTATTAATAGACTCGCTAATCCTGTGAACGTTAGTATTTTTTTATATTTTTTGCCCCCCGGTTCCATCTTTCCGTCTTAGGATAGTTTTATCAGTAATTTTGCCTTTTTTGAAGTGATTATCCAGTCTAACCACAGCCGTTTTCCCGAAAACGTACTGTTCATATTTGACAATTCTCCTTTTATTTAGTACCATTCTCGTTCTATTATTTTTTGAGGATCTAAATTAGAAAACACAGGGTAAAGTTAAACACGAGACATGAAGATGCAAGTTAAGCCATTCAAAGCATTTAGGTTTGATAAAGCAATCGTTGGCGACGTAGGCAGCTGTATTTCTCCTCCTTATGATGTCATAAATCCCACGCAGCAGGAAAAACTCTTGAAAAAGAGCGAACATAATATCGTACGCATAATTAAAGGAAAGAACACCGCTTCCGACAACGGCGAAAATAATCAATACACAAGGGCTGCCAACTATCTAAGTAGCTGGATAGAACAAGGTGCTCTCAAGCAGGATACCGAAGAAGCTATCTACGCTTACGTCCAGAATTTCGAGCTGGCCGGCGAACAATTTCAACGCCTCAGTTTCATCGCACTGGGTAAAATGGAAGAATTCGGCAACGTTGTTAAACCCCATGAACAAATATTCGAAAAACCGATGCTCGACAGGCTCAATCTCAAAAGAGCAGCTAAAGCCAGGTTCGGCCTGACTTTTATGCTCTACGAAGATGAAAAGGAAATTGCAGACAAAATTATAACAAGAATTGTAGATACAAAACCGCTTATCGATTTCACCGATGAAGACAATGTGCGACATCGCCTGTTTACTATAAATGAAAAAGAGGACATCGAACAAATAGTAAAGATGATGAACGAGAAAAGCTGCATCATAGCTGACGGACATCATCGTTACACGACCGGCCTGACTTACTTCAGGGAAAGCAATAACCCGTCAACAGAGTATCAAATGCTTGCCTTTGCCAATATCTCCAATAAGGGCCTGATAGTTCTGGCTACTCATCGAGTCGTAGGGAATATCGAAAACTTCCGCTTTGAAAAATTAATCACCGACCTGAAAGAAAACTTCGAGCTTATCGAAATCCCGTTCGATTCTCCTCAGGCCAAAACGGATGCAAAACAAAAAATGCTCGCGCAAATGAAGGTCGAGCATACCAACGAAAAAAAGGCATTCGGTATATACGGCGCAAATAATGCCTTCTACGTCGCAGTTTTAAAGAACGAGCAGGTAATGGACCCTATCACACCTGATATGAGCCCGGCATGGAGAACGCTCGATGTCTCCATTCTGCACAAGCTTATACTGGAAAAACTTTTAGGCATCAACGAAGAGAAGCTGACCAAAAGAGAAATCCTTCAATATGTAAAAGATACTCCGAACGCGATTGACCAGATAATTTCAGAAGTTGATTCGGGGAATAAGCAGGCCGCCTTCTTTTTGAACCCTATAAAGATGCAGCAGCTAAAAAAAGTTACAGATGCGAACGAAAGAATGCCGCAAAAATCAACGTACTTTTTTCCAAAAATATATACAGGCTTAACTATTCAAAAATTATAATTTTACTGGAGGCCATAAATGGTAGATTGGAAAAACCCGCCAAGATTATTCATCCCCGGACCGGTAAAGGTCAATGACGACGTCTTACAGCAGCTTGCACGTCCGACACTGGGACATCGCGGCAAGGAATATTCTCAACTGCACGAACAAACCGTCAATATGCTCAAAAAAATTCTCTTTACCGAGCAGAACGTTTTTCTCTCGACATCTTCAGCATCAGGAATTTGGGAGGCCGCTATCCGTAATTGCGTTGATTTTGACGAAACAGTCCTGGCCACCTGCTGTGGCGCCTTCAGTGACAAATGGGCGGGCGTTGCCAAAAGCTGCGGAAGAAAAGTGGATGAGCTGAAGGTCGACTGGGGCAAACCGACTTTGCCCGAAATGATAGACGAGAAACTCGCAACCGGCAAATACGCCGCAGTCACTCTCGTTTATAATGAAACAAGTACCGGCCTGACAAACCCGGTTTATGAAATCAGTAAAATGATGAAGGAAAAATATCCGGACGTTCTCGTATTCGTCGATTCTGTCAGCGCAATGGTCGGCCTGCCTTTGCATTTCGACGAGCTCGGCTGGGACGTAACATTTGCCTCTGTCCAGAAGGCCTTTGCAATTCCACCGGGACTGGCTGTGGCTGTTGTAAGCAACAGGGCTATGGAAAAGAGCGCAAAGGTCCCTAACAGGGGTTATTACTTCGATTTCCAGAATTTTGCAAAAGCAGCAGCGAAAAACCAGACGCCCACTACTCCGAATATACCTCATATTATGGCTTTGTATTATCAATGCGAAAAACTGCTTGCGGAAGATATGGAAAATGTCTGGGAAAAACACAAACAAATGGGAGACTTCGTAAGAGCCTGGGCTAAAGAAAAATTTGAACTGTTCTGCGATGAAAAGTATGCATCGAACACTCTCACGACAGTAAAGAACACTCGCGGAATCAACGTTGCCGAGACTATCAATGCAATACAGAAAAAGCATAATACCGTCTTCGGAAACGGCTACGGCAAACTGAAAGAAGAAACTTTCCGAATCGCTCATATGGGTGACATTGCTCTCGACGACCTGAAAGAGCTTCTCGGCTGGATTGATGAGGAAATTGCCTGAAATATACGGGCTTAAAACAGGAGGAAATACAGATGACCGGTCAAGAACATCCCAGAAGACAGTTCCTGAAAACAGCAGGATTAGGAGCGGCCGCTCTGCTTTCAGGTGCAAATATCTCTCCGGGCCGGGCTCAAAGTTTAACTGCATCACAAATTAAAAAACAGCAGCTAAAACTGGGCATGGCCTCCTATACCTTAAGAAAATTCAGTCTCGATGAAACACTGGCAATAACTAAACAGGTCGGTCTAAAATACATCGCCTTCAAAGACTTTCATCTTCCATTAGACAGCGACCCTAAAGAGATTAAAACCGTCGTGGAAAAGGTCAAAAATTCAGGACTGACACTCTACGGAGGCGGCGTAATATATATGAAAAATGTAAACCAGGTCCATAGCGCCTTCGATTATGCAAAAGCCGCCGGGATGAAAGTCATCATCGGAGTCCCTAATCATGAGCTGCTCCCACTTGTTAATAAGAAAGTTCAGGGATATGACATCAAAGTAGCCATCCATAATCACGGCCCCACGGACAATGTATATCCAACCCCGGCCAGTGCCTATGAAAAAATCAAGGATTTAGACAAACGCATCGGACTTTGCATCGATATCGGTCATACAATGCGAGCTAACGTGGACCCCGCTGAATCAGCCAGGAAATTTGCAGACCGATTGCTGGATGTGCATATCAAAGATGTCACCCAGGCCACTGAGAGAGGAAGAACAATTGAAATCGGACGAGGTGTAATCGACATCCCGAAGTTTCTAAAGACTCTGTTAGAAATAAAGTATTCGGGAGTTGTGTCTTTCGAATATGAAAAGGACGCCGACAACCCACTGGCAGGGTTGGCGGAATCGGTTGGCTATGTGAAGGGCGTACTGGCAGCTATTTCATAACGAAAAATCAACTTTAATTATATGAAATCCATTCACAGGAGGGGTGGTGTTATATTGTAAAGGTGATTGAGCTATGCCATATAATATCCGAATCGTCAG
>JASFVS010000106.1:0-8745 GCA_050049715.1 Phycisphaerales bacterium | reverse complement strand
AACCAGGGGAGATCGATTTGAAAGACTATGTCTATTTGTTTGACTTTTTAGTGTCCTTTTCTAAAGACCGTGCAATGCGAAAGCCAATAACGTCCATTTCGGGCAGCCACCATTTGCTTTTGGGGAACTGAGGGTCGCCCGAACGCCACCACTTTTCTTCGAATGCTCTGGCCGCACAGCGAAGCTCCTCTGCAGGACTGCTGTAATCGCCGCCGCGAGCTACGTGTATTTTGCCGGTCTTAGGTCCTTTTGGATTTATTAATGGAGTCTTTCCAGCGGTTTCCTTGTAAGCAGTGGGGCTATAGAAATCGTAAACCCACTCACGAACATTGCCCGGCATATCATAAAGATCCCAGGCATTAGGTTTTTTCTGAGCTACTTCGTGAGTTTCATGGTCAGCGTTAGCTTCGAACCATGCAAAGTCCACCAGCTGATTCGGGTCGTTTGTAAAACCAAAAACATTGGTCGTGCCCGCACGACAAGCATATTCCCATTCAGCCTCTGTAGGCAGGCGATATTTTTTGCCGGTTCTTTTCGAGAGCCATTTGCAGAAAGTCATTGCGTTGTTCCAGGTCATACCCATAGCGGGATTCTTCCGGCCGTACCCTAATGTCATATCTCCATAAACAGTAGTCGGGCCGGTAATCGCATCAACATCGTCCTCGTCCGATTCCTCCGAGTTCTTCTTTGCTTCTTCCATAGCCATATAGTCTTCTTTTGAAGTTACGGTTTCTTCATAATAAGCCATAAAAAGCTCTATTGTGGTCTCGGTAGTGCATAGATAGAAAGGGTCAAGACGCACTTTTCGCTGAGGTCCTTCATGCTCCTTACGATCCTTCTCATCCGCCGGGCTACCCATTAAAAAATCCCCACCAGGAATTAGAACCATCTCAAAAGAAATTTTCCTGCCATCTTCCGTTGTAACTGTCTCTTTATATTTCTTCTGCGGCTTATCTTGGGCATCGGCATCAGTAACCATTATAAAACCAAAACAAATCGCCAAACAAGCTACACACATCAATGTACGACTTATTGTCATCTTTTGTCTCCTCATAACGCATCAAAAACAATTTTCACGACTATTCTTATAGACGTCTTTAAAAGTTCCTTTAACTTAATAAAACTCGCATTTATTTAAACTTTTCTAACCTAAAACGAAAACATTTATCACACAAGACACGCTCCATTCCATAATTGTCCGAATCAGAAGCCGCGTTCTAAAATCAAAAAGCTTAGTACTCCCGGTCCTTGAGTATGCCCGGCTGCGGGACGGGATATTTGCCATCCGAACCAAGCTGCAAGGGCGCAGGGCCGTCATTCGTCAGCTTATCGACATCGGGCGCAAACTCATGCTTGCAGTTAAGAATTTGGTCGTATGTTATAACTTGGCCGGTATGGGCGGCCATACGGCCCATAGAGCTTACCAGACTGGATTCGGCGCCGCGTTTGGCCTCATTGTAAGGCACATCCCGACGAATAGCATCAATCAGGTCGTCCCATTCAAGCTGGTAAGGATTCGGTTCCGGCTGGGGAAACCGCCAAATCAGGTTTTCCCTGTTCATGTTGTGTCCTTTATAGGTCCGAACCTTGCCCGGGTAATGGCCGCTCGTTGATATAACGGCTGTACCTTTAACACCGAGGGCATAGCTGGAGAATCCACCTTTACAACCTTCCATAGCCCGGCCGTAGTAAAAGAGTTTTGTTCCATCCGGATAAGTGTATTCTACAGAGTAGTTGTCGAAGTTTTGGTCCAGAGAACTGCCACGATAGTGGCGGCCGCCAGTGGCTTGGGCCTCAACCGGCCAGGCACCTTTCATCCAGGAACACTCGTCTATCTGGTGAATATAGTAGTCACTATACATACCGCCGCTGGCCCACAGGAAAGCATGGAATCTTTGAATCTGGTACAGCACTTCACTAATTCCGTCGGGTTTTGGTCCGGCTGTAGCGGAACGACCGGCCATACGGTAAGCCCGCATCGCAATAATATCACCAATCTCACCATTATCGATGCGGCGTTTCAACTGCTGTCGGCCCCGGCAATGACGGACCATAAGACCCACACCTACTTTGAGGTTTTTCTTCACGGACTGCTCGGCGAGCTCCAGCATCTTACGTGTAGTCGGTCCGTCAACCGTGACCGGCTTTTCCATGAAAACGTTAAGGCCCTTCTTGATAGCGTATGCGAAATGAACCCAGCGAAATGCAGGAGGCGTTGCAAAAATCACTACGTCACCGGCATCAAGACAGTCCATCGCTTTTTTGTAACCATCGAAGCCAACGAACTTACGTTCTTCAGGCACGTCCATTAACCTTGCGTGCACTTCTTTCAAATTATTATAACTGCGAGCAACACGGCTCTCGAAGACGTCGGCTAAAGCAACAAGCTTTATTGGGCCGTTCTTCACTGAAAGAGCATTCGATGCTGCGCCGGTGCCCCTGCCCCCGCAGCCAATGAGTGCTACTTTGATAGTATTATTCTCTGCTGCATAAATACGCGGCATAATCCCGCCAACTAGAGCCGACGTTGCGGCGATCCGGCCGGTGTTTTTTAAAAACTCGCGACGCGATGTGCTTTTCATATCTTCACTCATAGCGTTTACTCTCCTACTGAAGGTTATCTGCTACAAATACTTTGTTGGGGAACAAAATATTTGTTTTTGGCTTGAATGCCGTTTGTGTTTAATCTCCCCCATTATCTATTGAGCAACTGTACTTCACAAGTTTTTTCTCTTAGACCGTATTGTTATGCGCGGACTCGTCAGATGAAAATTTTTATGTATTTAATAACGATTTAATTTTATATCTACGGCAGGCTTCGCGGCTCTACACCAAGCAAATGCCGCACGAAAAAGTCCATTCGCCGTCTGCTCGCATAGGGAATTCTGCCTACGCCATGACCGCCACCTGGCACAATCAGCAAATCGAAATCCTTGTCCGCTTTTATAAGTGCATCCACAACCTGCATAGTCGAGGCCGGATCCACGTTCCTGTCGAGCTCACCTACGGTAAGCAATAGCTTGCCCTGCAGTTTATGAGCCTGCGTCACATTCGATTGCTCTTCGTAATGCGGACCTAAAGGCCAGCCCATCCACAACTCATTCCACCAAATTTTGTCCATTCGATTATCATGGCATCCACAATCGGCAACTCCGACTTTATAGAAATCGCCGTGAGCCAAAAGGCCGCGAAGGGCGCTCTGTCCGCCCGCGGAACCGCCATATATGCCAACCCGTGTCAAATCCATATAAGGATATTTCGCGGCGGCCGCTTTCATCCAGACAATACGGTCGGGAAAACCTGAATCTCCAAGATTCTTCCAGCAAACTTCATGAAATGCCTTCGAGCGATACGAAGTACCCATGCCATCCATCTGCACGACAATGAAACCAAGCTCGGCGATAGAGTGCTGGGTAATCTGCAGCCCGAATGATTTCGGCACAAAGGCACCCTGCGGACCGGCATAAATCTGTTCGATAACTGGATATTTACGGTTCGGGTCGAAATTGCTCGGACGTATTATAATTCCATAAATGTCTGTGACACCGTCACGACCCTTTGCAGTGAAACGTTCCGGCGGCTTCCAGCCCGTTTCCAATAATGCGCTCCAGTCGGCACGCTCCAGCTCGCGAATGAGGTTTCCATTTTCGGAATTACGCAATTCGGTAATCGGAGGCTGGTCCACTCGCGACCAGCTATCGATAAAGAAACGGCGATCCGGCGAGAAATTAATCTGGTGTGTGCCGTCCCCTTCGGTCATAATAATGAAACCCGTCCCATCGAAGTTTACGCGACACAAGTGTAAGTAATAAGGGTCCTGTTCCGGTATGATACCACCGGCCCGAAACCAGATATGGTGTTTTGCTTCATCGATATGCTCTACTCCGCGCACCACCCAGTCACCCTTAGTTATCTGGTTCTTTACCTGGCCGGTCTCGGCATCATACAGATACAAATGATTCCAGCCATCCCGCTCGGACATCCAGACAATCTCACCGGATGTATCGAGGAAATGGCAAAAGTATTTACCTGCATAGTCGACAAAGGTCTTACTTTGCTCATCGATAATAACTTCTGCCTCGCCCGTCGAAGCATCCACACTTATAACCTGAAGCACCTGGTGACCTCGCCGGTTATAGAGAAAAGTGAACCTCTCTGAATCCGGCATCCAGCGAACTCCTGAGATACTCCAGGGATTTTGGCAAAGTTCATCAGAGATGGGAATCTGACGTGCCCGTACCACGTTAAACAATCTTGGCTTGGGGACATCGATGCGGTCACCCGGCTTGTCATAAGAAAGTGTATGAAGCTTCGGCTGCAACTGGTCCTCGGGCGCCGATTCGATAAGATAAATTTTTCTGCCCTGTCCTTTTTTAACCTGTAAAGCGGCCAGTTTCTCCGAATCGGGCGACCACCAAAAACGCTCGGAATATGCATCTTCCTCTGTTCCATCAGTGCTCAGAGCGGTTTCCTCGCCTGAGTCAATCTCCCGCACATAAAGATTATAATCTTTAATAAACGCGAACCATTTACCATCAGGCGACTCACCTCTTCTTCCGGCTGTTTCGGGCCTTCTCCTTCCAGCAAATTCACGGGCACCCTTACCATCGATTACGGCATCCGCCGCTTCTTCGGTGGCAACAAACACACCCAAATTCTTCCCGCTTTTATCTGTTACCAGCCAAAAGTGTCTGGCGTAAGTGTTCTGCCTGTGTTGTTGGCCGGGGCGAATTGTGGCGTAGTGGCGCCGCTGCCTGTCAGGGTCTATCCAATAAACCTCAACATCGTCTTTTGTACGATTTATAAAGGTAATTGAAGTCTCGTTACCACTGACTATGCTTGGACGTATTCGCGAACGCGCCGGAAGCGAAGGTATGTCCTGCTCATCTTCAGAAAGCTCCTGTAATTCATAGCTGCTCAAATCACACTTCCACCATTGGTCACCGCTTCGGAATTTGAGTTCTGTCAACGCTTCGTCAAAGCTAAGGTTTTCAATTGGAAGGCGGTCGGCCTGTATATCTTTTCCGGTAACATCGGAAAGCTGCGAAGCAAGACGTTCGTGGTCGAATGCCGGCTGGCGCACGCCCGTCTGGGCATTTACGAGGATATGCTCGCGTACCCCGTCCGGCAAATCATTGCGATACCAGAACTTATTATTGTCCGGCAGCCAGTGTGGAACTATTCTCTGTTTAAAAACTTTATCAGCAGTAACGCTGCGCAGGTTCAGCGCCCTTTCATAGTCGGAGCGTGTCCCCTGAGCAATAGCATTATGGGTAGCTAAGAGCAACACTGCAAACAGCGTGATTTGGATGATAACTTGTAAACGAAATGTATTTCTCATGATTTCTATCTACCTCCAATTATTGATGATGTGATTTACGAAGCTAATATAAGTTCATGCTTTTTGGTATGAAATATTCAAACTTTGTATGCTGTACATTAAATTCTCCTCCATCGGAGAAAGCCACGCAGAATCCTCGGCTTAGAGGACTAAAACTATGTATCATAATCACTTTTTATACCAAATCAGTGATATTTACATCAAGGAAAATCTCTATTTCATATCAGTATACACTTATAACACCTCCGTATCAAAACATAGTATCTGAAAAGGCCATCGCGCAGCGATTCCTTAACTCAAAACTAAACATTTAAGACTAAAAACTATGATGTTTCTGCTTTATGCTGCCTTCGGTTCGCACTAAATTATTCATTCCGCCACCCTGCAAATAAAATTTTTACCTTCGTTCGATACTATTAATACTTACTTCGTCTCTTGCGAGACTACGTAACGCTATATGTTTCTCATGCTGGTCTACGGTAAAAATGTTATCCTTTTACTTACGTGCTTACGCCGAAGGTCCGGCATGATTTTTTGACGGAGAGTTTACCCCCGAGGGGCTACACTCACAACTTGCACCAGGGGGGTAGAAATACGTCTCTTCAAGCATTTAGTATACAGTGTGGAGTCTTGGAGATTTAAAGCCGATTTTAATTGATTTTAGAGTAAAATATGGTACAATACCTACCACTCGGTCAGATGACCGACATGAGCCGCAGCAGCGGCAAGGCAATTCAAGCCAGCCGGCGACGAGACATTTCGTTTTCATGTCTAAAATAGTCAATATTCTTTAGAATTTGCAAAAAAATGCGAGCATCTAACATCCATTATCCAGTATCCGACTTCGGACGGGCTAAACGCTATGCCTGATATTTTCACGAAAAACCAACAACTAACAACGAGCAACGAAAATCGAGAATTGAGCATCAAGTATCGAGAATCAAATTACTTACGTACCTATAATGACCTCTACATCTGTAAAGAACATTCGACAAATCAGACCTTTTATGCAAAACAAAGCCAAAGTTAAAATGGGTAATTATGAGAAAAATACAGTTTAAATTCGATAAGGGATTTGGTAGCCTTATACGAGGCAGGAGCGCTTGGGGGCCGGTCAATAATACCGGAAAAAGTAAGATATCCTTGTTAATGACAAAGTAATAGTAAGATAATCTTGGAGTTTAGTAAAAATGGGTTTAAAGAAAAGATGCCTAATATCGATTGCTGTGGGATTAATATGTATTGGCGGTTCTCTCGCATGGTCGCAGGGCCAATCAACAAAACCACAGGTAACTGCACCTCCCGATTCGTTTTTCGAGATGGTGAAAAATCGTCCACGCGGCCGACGCCGTAGCGAGCCGGTGGATATCCGGATATATCGCGATTTTTATAAGAAATATCTTGATATCAAGGGCATACCTGTGGTCGCGGCGGAAGTGGTCGCGGACGAGGCATTGCATCGCACCTATGAAATAGTCACTCACATGTTGGCCGGTCGGCCGGATATTCTTCAGGGAATGGTGGACCGCAAAATGTACTTAGTTATCATCGGTAAGGACCAGCTTTATTGCGATATGCCTGAAAACCGCAATGCACCCAATCCGGATTATCTCAATGAACGGGTACGCGGCACGGGCGGATATCCCACCAGTTTCGGTGAGGAAAATCTTCTTAGCCTGCCTATCGACCGCTATGACGACGAGAGCATCGGCGTACATGAATTTTGTCATACGATTGACAGCACCCTGCGGCGTGTGGAACCTGAGTGGAAAGAACGTCGAAAGGCTGCATATCAGAACGCCGTGGATAAAGGGCTCTATAAAGACACTTACGCCATTAGCAACCGAGCCGAATACTGGGCTGAGATTGCCCAGGCTTATTTCAACTGCAACAGGGTCAATAACTGGAACCACGGTCCCATCGGTAAACGCGAACAACTCAAAATCTACGACCCTATGGGTTATGAGCTGTGCCGTACGACTTTTAATCTGAGCCCGGAGCAGGATTGGCGTTATACCTGGCTCCGGCCGTTACCGAACGTTATTCAACCGCCGGCTAAGTTTAATATTCATCCTTATTATACAAAATTCACCTGGGCCCGTGAATTTACAGTCATTGGCCGGAAGGCCGGTGACGAGGCAATGCTGAAGGCCAATGACACTATTCGCAAATTGTTTGCTTATCGACACGATATTCTAAAGGCCCTTATGGCCGAAGACCTCAAGCTGGTGGTTCTGGGCCCGGATGAAAATCTGGCGGATTTGCCGCAGTACCCGCAAATGAAGGCCGCTGGCGTGGACCACATGGGCCGCTATCTGGAATATACACCCGGCGTTAAGATTCTGGTAGCGTCCCAGGAAAATGTTCTGGGAGATATTGCTAATGATCCCTACGGAACAGAAAGCCAGGTCATTCGCGTCTTTGCCAAGGCCATTTATGATGTCACCGCCACGCGGCCGGTCGACCCCAACTGGGAAAACAGGGGACGAAATGTCCAGCAGTATGAATTGCGTGTACAGCGAATGGACATCCGGTTCGATGAAAAGCTTAAGGAAATCTATGAAAGCGCAATGAGCAAAGGTCTTTGGAAAGGCACAGTCGCGGTCCATAATCGCGTGGAATACTGGACCGAAGGATTAATGGCCTACTTTGACGCCATGGGGCAAGGTGTACCGCCGAACGATGCCGCACACCCAATTACCACACGTGAAGCACTCAGGGAATATGACCCGGACCTGTTCAAACTCGTGGACGAAACAATGGCCTATAAAGGAAAAGTGGACTGGCGTTATCAATGATAAATAGAGTAAACTATATTGACTCATAAACAGAGAATGATGATTATTTCATAATCTTAAATCCGGCCCGAATAACCTGAAAGGATGATTAAAGTGAAGAAGCATATCCGGCGATACACAAATATTCTTTTTACTTGTATGTTTGTAGTGTTTATGTTTTCAATGCTGCATAACGAAGTCTTTGCCCAGGAGTCGGGCGAACGCAGGAGACGCCGGGGACGTGTCAACAGGACTCCCACGCTTGGACTCGAACAGGGCTTAATCGAGCTCGATACGCCCGACTTTCATCTGAAACTTGTGAAGGCCTCACAAACTGTCGCGGCACTGGAACCCAAAGGAGCCAATGGTTTTGACTTCACGCCGGCTGATTTGCTCGAATCACGTGCGAGCGATGGTTTCTATTACTTAGGCGACCTGACCTTACGCGTGCGCATAGGAGACTCAGGACAGTGGCAAAGCTTATCAACTGCCACCTCTCGTAAGCCGGTCACGACACTGGAAACCTCGGGCCAAACCCTGGCCTCGGCCGATTTGTCACCGACTTTGCCCGATGATTGCCCGCTCAGGATTATACGCACGTGGTCTCTGGATAACGGCAGGCTCGTT
>JASFVS010000105.1:0-8776 GCA_050049715.1 Phycisphaerales bacterium | reverse complement strand
GCCGGAAATTTCGAATCGACGGACCGCCTGTTTGACTCTGGTGTCGGTTGTCATTATCGTCTTCGCAAAGTCCAGACCCGCCTTGGCGGTATCCGAAAGCTTCGCCGCTGCTTTTGATATGCCTCCGGTAATTTTTTTAATCGGCAGCTGCTCTCCGATAATGCCTGTCGAAGCAACAAGAATATCCCGCGCAGCGCACTTTGTATTATCCATCGCGTTCAATGAGCTTGCTGTTTTGCGGCACATTGAAATTGCGTTACCGAGTCCTTTTTGGCCTGTGCAGGCGTTAGCGTTGCCTGAATTGACTACGACGCTGTATACTGTTGAGTTTTTAACGTGCTTTCTGCTTATCTGCACTGCCGGCGATACGATTTTATTAGTCGTAAAAACGGCCGCACTTTTGGCACCGGTTGGGCATACGAGCAGCGCCAAATCAGACTTGCCCGATTCTTTGATGCCGCAATATAATCCGGCGGCCAAAAAGCCCTTAGGTGCTGTTATAGTATTATTTGCCATATTGCTTTCACTACTAACCTGAATTTTTAGTGGGAATTGTAACATAACCGGCGGAAATAGTCTATCGCCGAAAAAAAGCTTTACGTTCCCGCGAGCCTGTGTAATATTTAACTGCGTCGTTAGAACCGGATTCTTTATTAAATAGAAAAATGCGAAACATAGAATATGAAAAGATAGTGGAATCGGTTGAGTCACTGTGCATATCGGCCGGTTATGAGCTGCCGGAGGATGTCTTGTCGGCTTTCGAACAGGCATCGCAAAAAGAATCCGACCCCGGAGCCTTAAAGATACTGAATCAGCTCATCGAAAATGCCCGCATCGCGGCCGACGAAAAGATACCTTTATGCCAGGATACGGGACTTACTGTGGTTTTTGTCGAGCAGGGTTCTGAAATCATGGTTAAGCCTCCGGCAAACGATGCAAAAGCTACTTTGTATGATGCAATTAACGAAGGTGTCGCGGCAGGCTATGAAAAAGGTTATCTTCGAAAAAGCATTGTGGCCGAACCCCTCAATAAACGAGAAAATACCGGCTTGAATACACCTGCTGTAATTCATCACACTATTGTGCCGGGTGAGAAGTTAAAACTGACCGTTATGGCAAAAGGCGGCGGATGTGAGAATAAGAGTCAATTCAAAATGTTTAATCCTACGGCTGAAAAGGATCAGATAATCGACTGGGTAGTTGATGTTGTGGCCTCTGCCGGCGCTAATGCGTGTCCACCGTTTGTTGTCGGTGTTGGGATTGGGGGAAACTTCGAGCTAAGCTGCCTTCTGAGTAAAAAGGCCCTGTGCCGGAACCTGGGCGAGAAAAATCATGATAAGTTTTATGCAGAGCTTGAGGCTGAATTACTTTCAAGAATCAATGCGCTTGGTTTAGGTCCACAGGGGTTTGGTGGAGATACGACGGCTTTGGCCGTTCTGGTTGAGACCGCCGCGTGTCATATTGCGTCGCTTCCGGTGGCGGTGAATATCGAATGCCACAGCCACAGGCACAAAACGGCGGTTATTTGATTATTAATACCGATTGGTTTGGAGGAAATAAAAAAGGCTTATCTTTACGATAAGCCTTTTGAACTTTTTACGCCTATAGTAATAGTTATATTACTGATAAGGCCTTTTATTAGGCCAGCTGAATTTCTCGAATTGGCCGAATTCCATTCCCATGTCTTCGCCTTCAGGCCCCAGCGCTGACCGTATTTCATCTACATGAGCGTCCACAAAGACAGCATTGACCATACCGCTGTTGAGGTCTCCACTTCTTGTGCTGTGGAAAGTGCCGAACCAGTCACGTCCGTCCCCGCACAGGGCGTTATCGTTGAGCACATTTTGATTGCCCGGCCTTGTCCACATGTTTTCTGAGGAGAAGAAAAATACCTCTGCCTTACTCCTTGTTATCTCGGAACGTTTGTACACTCCACCGAGCCCGGTGGAATTCGCCTGGGCGGAGCCGTGCGGGTCGCCTGACTTCGAGCCTAAGTATGCGTTCATACTGTAGCTGTAGTAGGGAACTATGGGTATGGAATCGTCATGCGCTGGATGTCTCTTGCCCTCGGATTTGGCAAGGACCTTGAACGATGGGCAGAGATTGACCTTTTCTTCCGATAGATACGGCCAAAACGGGCCGTCGGCCGGATATCTCGGGTCGTGCCATCGACAGTAACGCTCATATCCGCTAACGGGTTGCTCGTCTGCGACTAAAGATACCCAGGCGGATGGATAACGGTCATCGTTCTCATCCAGGTATACAGCCTGTGCTATGCCGTATTGGCGCAGGTTGGCCCGGCATGTCACTTCTCTGGCCTGTTCCCTGACTCGCTGCAGCGCCGGCATAAGTATGGCCATTAGTACTGCAATGATAGCAATTACAACCAGTAGTTCAATTAAAGTGAATCCTTTTTGTTTTTTCATAATCACACCTTTTCGAATTTTGTTATCACTTCCCCTGTAACATTATGCTTTACATGTTCATTATTATGACTCTTTCCTAAGATTTTATATTATGATAAAGCTCCTTTCAATAGTCTTTAAATTTTCCCATCCACCCGGTTCCGTGGTTTGACCAGTCGGACGGCATAACGCCGCCGGCGGTAGTCCAGGCGTTAGCTCTATTATAACCCTTATGCCATTTCAGCGTCCACAGTTCTTTTAAACCTACCGAGCGCACACTAAAATCAAAAAATGCGGCATTGATTCCTCCATTATGTCGATCAAGACAATAGCGTTGCATTCCTTGTTCATCGCCGATGTGCGTTCCCACCATTATGGGTTCAGGAGGCGGAGAATTTGTGGCCTGAGGCCATCCCGTCCAAAACATTGCATCCAGAAAAAGTGGAATGTAGGCCGCTCCTTTGACATCAGGGCTCTTCCAATGCATCTCTACAGTCGCAAATCCCATCAACGTTTCTCTGGTATCATAGCAATAGCCATTAATACCATAGCTGCCATAAGTTCCGGCTTCGCGCCCCCCGCCTGCATCATCAGCAGGGATTTCCCAGGCCGTAAAGGTCGACCCCCACCAGCTCGAGGCATCCAGCCCCTTCTCAATAGTGGACTTCTTGACCATGGGACAAAGCTTGAGATCTTTGGAATCCCTGTACAGATGACGTAAAGAATACATCCAACGTCCCTGATTGGAGCTGTCTGGAGCGCTACGGTCGGGCATCCTGCGATTATTTTCATCACAATACATATTGAATATAGTCCCCCATTGTCTTAAATAGCCTTGACACATCACAGACTTCGCCTGTTCCCTGACCCGCTGCAGTGCCGGCATTAGTATAGCCATCAGCAATGCGATGATGGCTATGACAACTAAAAGCTCTATTAATGTGAATCCTGTCTTCTTGCGCATGTCACAACCTTCCCTTGCTTTTGATATTTATTTGAGAAACTAATATCAACAATAAAAGGCCGAGCCTCAAAGGACTGGCCTTCACCACATTATAATTATTTTAATAATCTCTGAAAGGCCTTAACCATTGAGGCCAGTCAGTCGGCATGGCACCACCGGCCTGTGTCCAGGGGCCATTAGTGTCAAATGATTTATGCCACTTGAGTGTCCACACTTCTTTGAGCCCGACTTTCCTGGTGGAGAAATCGCAGAAGGAGGTGTTTACAAATCCATCGTGCCGGTTAATGCAAACACGTGCCATATGGTTTCCGCTTGTCCAACTGGCAAATTCGTAATCTTCCGGCCCATCTGACATTACTGGCCATAAGTCGAAACGCAGGGACTCTGCCAACAGTGGTACATTATTTGCGCCTTTTACCTGAGGTGTCCTCCAGTTGTTATCGGTATTTCGGCTTCCTTCGAAGGTTGTTCCGGGTTCCGTACTCAGGACATAACCGTTAAGGCCGTAGCTGCCGGCAACACCATCAGAGCAAATATATTGATAGTTTGAGCGAGTATATATGCCCCAGGCATTGTAGATATTGAATGTTTCTGCTGTGATTCCATCTTCGTCTGTTATTGGTTTTTGAGCCGTCGGGCAAAACCACAGTGGATTTTGTTTATAGCTTTGATATTTTTCCTCGAATTGAGTTAGCCACCAAAATCCCTCCGGGGTCCTGCCGCTTGGGAATTGACCGTCATATTCATCCACGTACATTGCGAAGATGAGATTCCAGCTTTTGAGGTTTGCCATGCATTTGATTGTTCTGGCCTGCTCTTTAACCCGCTGCAGCGCCGGCATTAGTATTGCCATCAAGAGAGCAATGATGGCGATTACCACTAAAAGTTCGATCAAAGTAAATCCCCGTTTGTTACTCATAGCAATAAAACTCCTCAAGCTAATAACTCAAAAACCCCTGTCACTTCTATATAGTTACACATCCACTCGGCCTTATTCAGGATGCGCCAAGATACCTTTCTGTTCCACCTATTCCACCAATTCGGCCTTTTCGTGTATTCAGCCGCGATATTACCAGACTCTATATTATACATCAAGCCTAATTTTTTCGCAAGAAAAAATGCGAAATAAATGCACAACAAAATCAAGCACTGTTTTTTCAGAGCATTTTTTTGTATCGAGGCGAATTTGCAGTTTGCGCAGAATAAGGCGTCGATTCAGTGGGATTTGCTTGGAAAACCCTGTTTTTTTAATTGATATCGGCGATTACTGCTCGAAAACGTGAAAAATTCCTGCTTATAAATCATGTGTCTACGGAGGCGCTATGGCAAAAGTTCGCTATGGCAATAAAGTCTTCGGCACAAAGTTGTCCGGGGCGTTTTTGGGGATCGATGGAACATTTTTTAAAAATTTTTGACCAATTTTCAATTTTTATTAGCATTTTATTAGCCAGTTTGCTGCTGGTTTTAAGCATTTTGCGTCGATGGCCCATAAAGAGATTCACTGTTTCGATGAACAGTTTCATGTTCTCAATACGCTCTGACTTTACCTGATTGCGAACGAAAGATACCATTTCCGAATCCACCTTTGGTGCTGGCCAGAATACTGTTGGTTTTAAGACCCTTATAGTTTTGACATCGCCGGTGGCGGCCAGAAAAATACTAAGGGCGCCGTAATTGCTGCTGCCGGGAGGAGCTTTCATTCGGTCGGCCACTTCCTTTTGGACGGTAACATACGTAGCATCGACGATGCTCGGGCCGGTTACCAGATTTATAATTACAGGTGAGGCGACATTGTAAGGCAGATTAGCTACCAACAGGACACGACCGCTGTATTTTTTGCGGGCGGTCTCCAATGCGTTTGTGACGGTGGGATTGAATGTGTGTTTGCTCTTAAGTACATCGGCATTGATAAGCTTTAGATTCGGAGTATTTGCGAGCCGGCTTTTTGCAATTTCAGCAAGAACTCGGTCAAGCTCAACGGCGATGACCAAGCCTGCTTTCTCGACTAAGACTTCTGTTAAAGAGCCTGTGCCGCAGCCAATCTCGAGTACGGTATCATTGTTGTTAATATTTGCCGAATCAAGAAGCAGGCGCATCAGATTCAGGTCGATTAGAAAATGCTGGCCGAGCTTTTTGTTGGGGCGAACGCCTGCCGATGCAAGCAGTTGCTGGATTTGATGTTTAGTCTGCATAAATATTTGGAATTTAGAATGCAGAATTCCGAATTTTTTGAAATCAGATTCACTCAGTAATTCGCGTGTTCTTAACTATAATTGTAAGGATTGCGACAAGCTCGTCAGATTCTTGGGCCAATTTTTTTAGCTTTGCAGCTGGCACAACATTAGTTTCTTTAAAAAGTCGAAGCCAGTAGTGTGTTTCTCGGGCTTCTTTGAGAGCGATATTGCATTTTGAAACAAAATCAGCTCTGCTTTGACCTGCCGTTGCCTCTTCTAAGTTCGCCCCAATCGACGTTCCTGAACGCAGAATTTGTCTGCCTAAAATTTCTCCCTCGCCTTTTTGTTTTTCTAAGTATTGATAAAGCTTAACGATTCGACAGGCAAAAGAAAAAGCTCTTTTCTGGATGTTCTTTTCAGTAGGCTTGCCTTCACTATTGTGCATCGTTTAGTTTGTATTTTTTAATTCTAAATTCAAAATTCTTAATTGTTAATTTTCAACTCTGCATTCTAATTTCTTTTTTGTTTTGGCCATGTATATTGCGGTGGTTATTGCTGACTTCATGCTGTTTGGATTGGCGATGTTTTTGCCCGTTATGTCGAAGGCCGTTCCATGAGCGGGCGATGTTCTTATAATCGGTATTCCGATAGTTATATTGACCGCCTGTTCGGAGTAGAGCAGTTTTATGGGTATCATGCCCTGGTCGTGGTACATTGCGACGACGCCGTCGAATTCGCCGCGGGATGCCCTGAGGAAAAGTGAGTCGGCGGGAAACGGGCCGTCACAGTTTATGTCCTGGTTTTGCGCAAGTGCAATGGCCGGTGATATTATGCGTTTTTCTTCGTCACCGAATTGCCCATCCTCACCGGCGTGAGGATTCAAAGCGGCCACGCCGATTTTCGGATTGTCGATGCCGAAATATTCTTTCAGGGCATCGTTCAGCAAGTCTATCGGCTCGAAAACACAGCCTATTGTGAATTTGTGCCTGACCTCGAACAGTGCTTCATGAATCGTTGCCAGTGCGAGCCTCAGCGGGCCTGCGGCGAACATCATTACTTTGCGCTTGGACTTGCATCGAGCCGCAAGCATTTCGGTATGGCCGGGCCATTCGGCGCCTGCCAGCTTCCAGCTTGTCTTGCTGATTGGTGCGGTGACCACTGCATCTATGATCCCCTCTCGTGCGGCATCGACGGCATCCAGGCAGAACCGCAACGATGCCTCGCCGGCCAATTTGCTGGGCCCTTTTACCCAGGTCGGCACCGAATATTCATCATAGTCGGCAACAACAACCTTGTACGGATATTCTCTGCTGATTTTTTCGTGCTGATGTCTGCCCCAGTAAGGCTCAATCTCGGCGGCGTCGGCGGCATAACAAAGCTGCTCGTTCATACCGAAGATGATGAATTTAGCGGAGCGGCGAATAAGCGGGTTCGACAGCGTTTTGACGATAATCTCCGGGCCGATGCCGGCAGCGTCACCCATCGTTATCCCGATGACCGGCTGTTCCGTGATTGAGTTGTTGCCGTTATTTTTCATAATAAAAGCTCGATATGCAGAGCTTACTTCCTAATGTCCCCCTCACACGGTTAAAAGCCCATCTCTCTTAATCTTTCGGTTGTTAGCTGTTGTTTCTGTGGCAAAATCTTTTCAAGCTGTTTTTTTATTATTTTTATAATTATATCGGTTTCGATATTCACCTGTTCGGAAATTTTTGCTTTGCCTAATGTGGTTCTGTTCAGTGTTTCCGGTATTACGGCAACGCTGAAGCTGTTATCATCAATATCAGCTACCGTTAGAGAAATGCCGTCTACGGCAACCGAGCCTTTTAATACCATATTGTCGAGCAGTTTGGTGTCTGTGGAAAACTTAATATCGGCAAAATTGTCCCGCCGGTTAATCAGTTTAATTGTGGCTGTCCCATCGATATGTCCCTGTACGATATGTCCGCCGAGCCTGTCTGTCGGTTTGACGGCACGTTCGATGTTGACCTGAGATAAGGGTTGCAATTTACTGAGAGTCGATTTTTTCAGTGTTTCAGCGCTAATCTCAAAACTCGCAATATTACCTTCAAGCCTGGAAATGGTTAAACATACGCCGTTTACGGCGATACTATCGCTGGGCTTGCAATCTTCGGCAAGAGTGTCTAAATCGACCGTAAGCAGCATTGTCTTTCCGCTTTGGCGAGCTGACTTTACCGTACAAACAGATTCTATAATTCCTGTGAACATCTGTTATTGATTTTTAATCTCAAAGATTTATTATTGGCTATTGATAAAAGAGAGCCGAACGTTAAAATCGATTATAAGTAATCAACAATCAATAATCAATATCGAAGTACAGCCGGAATTTATCCGGCTTTAGACGGAACGGAATCATTATCAGAAAGGGGTGGGAAGGCCATGAATACTTTCTGGCTAAAAGTAGCGGCAGTGGCTATTGGAATTTTCGTGTTCATAATACTGGCTGCTATGTTTACTTCCGGTGATAATCAGCAGCCGGAGCAGACGGCGCAAACGGAGCGGTCTGACCGGACGATTTACGACCTGGCCGAAGAAGATAGAGAAAAATTTCTGGCTAAGCCGGAAGAGGTGGTTGTCAATCAGCAGCAAACTACTCCGAACCGGACAACCCAGCCGGCTCAACAGCCTGTTACAAGACCACAAAAACCGCCTGAGCCGGTACAGTTGTATTTTAAAGAGCTTGACGAGATAGATAAAATTCAGGCCGAGCGGCTTCTTAATGTGGCCGTGCCGGGCAGAAGTATCGGAAGATTGCCGATGACCGGCTACAATCTTATGGTGGACAACTGCCGGGAAATAATCCGGAAATGGCCGGACAGTTATTATGCGTATCAGGCCCATCGATTGTTTGCTGATTTGCCGGAGAGATATAAGCAAAGATACAGAGTTACGGAAGCGGAAATGGATGTAAGCAGGTTCTCCGAACCAAGACCGGGAACAAAACCTTTTACGATTAAGGAGACTCGTTAAATGTCAGCTACTGAACCTATCGCCAATATACCTGTGATTTCGATAACGGCCGGTTGTCTGCCCGAAGCTTGGGAAAAGGCCGTCCTTGCAGTATGGGATGATGGCCTTGATGTGAAAACTCAGTACGATAAGCCCGAAGACCCGCCGAGCAAAGATGCAACTGTTATGGTTACGGTTAACACACCTTTCAGTGAGCCGAGAATCCACAAGAACTTTCCGGGTGGTCCTGAAGAGCTTGAATC
>JASFVS010000104.1:0-8874 GCA_050049715.1 Phycisphaerales bacterium | reverse complement strand
TGCCAGCCGATTCTTCTTAGGCCGTCGCAAACCACATCCCGCCGGGACTGATATCTTTGATTCTGGATAACTATGTCCTTATCACAATGTCTCAATGCAATAATTCCGGCTATTTGTATCGCCTGGAATATGCCGTAGTCGTAATAGCCCTTTATTGTGGCGAGATAGTCAATCATGTCTTTGTTGCCGGCCACGAAGCCTGTGCGGAAGCCCGCCATATTATACGGCTTGCTCATAGTGATAAATTCGACGCCGATGTCTTTAGCGCCTTTGACCGAGAGGAAACTCGGCGCTTTATAATTATCGAAGCAGGTCTCGCCATAGGCAAAGTCGTGAATTACCGCTACGCCGAATCGCTTTGCCAATTCCACGACCGGCTCAAAGAAACCCTCATCGACAGTCATGGCGGTCGGATTGTGCGGGTAATTGAGAATCAGCAGCTTCGGTCTCGGATACATATTTTCGATGACCATTGCGATGTTTTTAATGAATTTTTCATCGTTACCCAGAGGGACAGATACGACGTTTGCCCCCGACAGCGCCACGGCGTAATTATGTATTGGAAAGGCCGGGTCGGGGACAATGGCGGTATCTCCCGGACCCATCATCGCCAGGCATAAATGGCTGAAACCTTCCTTCGAGCCTATGCAGGCAAGGACCTCCGTCTCCGGGTCGAGCTGCACGTTCCATTTGCGCTCGTATTTTAGTGCTATTTCCTTTCGCAGGTTTTTAATGCCTTTGGATGCGCTGTATCTGTGGTTGCGCGGATCCTGGGCGGCCTCGCAAAGCTTGTCGATTACAATTTGCGGGGCCGGGTCGGAGGGATTGCCCATTCCCAGATCGATAATGTCCACACCCGCCTGTCGTTTTGCGAGTTTCATAGCGTTCAGCCGGCCGAATAGATAGGGCGGCAGGCGTTTTATTCTCTGGGCAGGCTCGATTCGCCTGTCGGTAATCCGCCGGCGTTGGTTTTCAATTTTTTGTTCAGACATAGTCTCTTCCCGTGAAACAAAAAAGATTTTCTTTCATACAATCGACCAGTCTATACCAGAAAGGTGAATTTTCAAAATATTTTATGCTTCGATTGATTTTGTTTTCACTAAGTGTCCAACTGTGTGTATTTTCATAATCCTTTCCTGAATAGAAGTTTAAGTTTATTTTGCCCATATTAACTTTGGCTTTGTTTTGCATAATTTGCTGAAAATTTCGTACGTATTCTTTCGTAGGTTCTTTAGAGTGGAAAGTTGTGCCTTATAGGCACGTAAATAACGGGATACTCGGTTATGGATATTGGACTTTTGTGATTTGTGAAGGGTATCTTGCATAAATTAGTAATCCGAAATCCTAATATCGAAATCCTAAACAAATTCGAAATACAAATGTTCGAAATTTAAAATAAATTATATGGATCCCCGATTACGACATTCGAGGACAAGCTTTGCGGTGCCTTCTGGCGTGAACTTTCGCCTGCTGGCGAGATGTGCCTTGCCGCTGCTGCGGCTCACATTGGCTTCCGAGCCAATAGGTGGGTATTATACCATATTTTGGCTGAAAATCAATTAAAATCGAAATTAATGTTCGTGACTCGATACTAGTATATTTTATAAATCCGAAATCCTAATATCGAAACCCGAAACAAATCCGAATTAAAAAAATATGAAATTCAAAACGAGATTTATGCTGACGGAGGGAAAGAGTGAACTGAAGTTCTCGGTGCGGGCAGGAAATGGTATTTTCTTGACATCGAGTCATAGTGTGTAGTACAATATATATTAGCGAGCTTAGTGAGAGCAGAGGCAAGCGCTAATATTCAAAGAGGGGGGAGGAAGGAATAATAACATTGAAGGAGAGGAATTTTAGAATCCTGGGGATAGTTCCTTTTGTGATTATACTTTGTCTTTTCAGTTATGCTACTGAAGCCCAATATGGCGGTGGTACTGGTGAGCCGAATGATCCGTATTTGATTTACACCGCTGAGCAAATGAATAGCATCGGGGCCGAGCCCAACGACTGGGACAAACACTTCAAGCTCATGGCCGATATTGACCTTTCGGTCTATACAGGAACAGATTTCAATATCATTGGATATCAGAGTGAAATATGGCAAGGTAGTGAACCTTTCAAAGGCACTTTCGATGGTAACGGTCATACAATTTCAAATTTAAGTTACACTTCTACAGATGAAGACAATATTGGACTTTTCGGTTACGCTTACTGGTCAGCAGAGATAAGAAACCTGGGTTTAGTTGCTCCTGACGTGAATGTGATAGAGGGTGAGAATGTTGGTTCATTGGTTGGCTATATCAATGGTGGGATTATCTCGAACTGCTATATGAGAGAAGGTAATATTTCGGGCAAAGGAAATATTGGCGGCCTTGTGGGTAAAAGTTACGGCAACATCAATGCGAGCTACAGCGCCGGTACGGTCAGCGGAACGGGTAATAGTATCGGTGGTTTAATGGGATACAATGGTAGTACTATTGTCAATTGTTATTCAACAAGTGACGTCGAAGGAAATAAAGATGTAGGTGGTCTGGTCGGAAGGAATGATCACGGGCCGGCTAGTAATAGCTCAATCACCAATTGCTATGCGATCGGCAGCGTTAGCGGTAATGAGAATGTTGGCGGTCTGACAGGCTTCAATAACCAGGTTGTTTTCAATTCATTTTGGGACATCGAAACCAGCGGCCAAACGATAAGTGCCGATGGTCTGGGCAAGACGACTGCCGAAATGCAGACAGCAGATACCTTTAGAGGTTGGGGTGCATGCAGCAGCTCAGGGGTGTGGATGATAGATGAGGGCAATGATTATCCAAGGTTGTGGTGGGAGAACCAGCCGGGAGAACCAATCGAACCGTCACAGTTGTCCGACATACTCGCAGGGAACGGGACAAAAGATGATCCCTTCCTTATCTATACGGCCGAGGAAATGAATACCATCGGCCTGTTTCCGTGTGACTGGGACAAGCACTTCAAGCTTATGGCGGATATTGATTTGGCAGATTATGTCGGGACAGCATTTAATATTATTGGTTGTGTAAGTGACCGCTGTGGTTGGACACCATTCACAGGTGTTTTTGACGGTTGTGGTCATACCATCTCGAATTTCAGTTATCGTTGTACAGAAATATATGCCGTAGGACTCTTTGGTTATGTTGATGACCCGAATGCCCAGATTAAGAACTTAGGCATGCTTGATCCTGACGTGAATACAGAAGGAGGAACTATCGGATATGAGGTTGGTTCTTTGGTAGGTTGCCTCTGGAGTGGAAGCCTGACTAATTGCTACGTTGAGGGTGGCAGAGTGACGAACGATACATCCTGTGCCGGCGGCCTGGTGGGAATGAACAACGGTATTATTATAAATTGTTACGCGAACAACAGAGTAAGTAGTAACAATATTGTTGGCGGCCTGGTGGGTCGTAACGGCTATGACATTAGTATTCCCGGCTCCCCTGGTTTGATATTTAACTGCTGTGTGACCGGAAGTGTTGATGGTAACAATAAGGTTGGGGGATTGGCGGGAGAAAACTTGGGTGATATAATGAGCTGCTACTCGAATGCCAGCGTTAGTGGGCATGATTACGTTGGAGGGCTGGTGGGATATAGCCAAGGTGATATTGATATTTGCTATTCATTAAGCAATGTTGAAGGTAATAAAAATGTCGGCGGATTAGTAGGAGAGAGTTGGTTTGGAGTTGTTAACTGTTATTCGGCCGGCAGCGTTTTGGGTCAGGAACGTGTCGGTGGTTTAGTGGGCTTTAATCCTTTTGGGGGAGAATATACGGTCGCGTCTTTCTGGGATGTTGAAACCAGCGGTCAGACAACCAGCTATGGTGGAATCGGAAAGACTACGGTTGAAATGCAGGACCCGAACATGTTTGCAGATTCAGGTTGGAATTTTTTCGGTGCATCAGGCGCACCCGGTGACATATGGGTGATACCCGCCAATGGAGGATATCCTATTCTATGGTGGCAATTGTCAGAGTCAGAGCTGCCTGAGCTACCTAGTTTCTCTGGTGGAACTGGGGAACCTAACAACCCTTTTCTTATTGATACAGTTGAGCAATTGAACAGTATTGGCCATAATCCAAGGCTAATGGATTCCCACTTTAGGCTGATTAATGATGTAGATTTAACGAATGTACACTTTTATCCCATTGGTAACGAAGTGTATCCATTCAGGGGTGTATTTGATGGAAGTGGATTTGAGATTTCGAACTTCACCTATACCTCTATAAAAGCAAAGTATGCAGGGCTTTTCGGATATATTAACGGTCACGATGCAGAGGTGAGAAACCTCGGATTGATTGACCCTAACATTGAATCAGTAACAGATTTGAATATGGGTTCGCTGGTTGGTGGGATAGGAGATGGAACGATAATTGGCTGCTATGTAAAGGGCGGCAGCATTTCAGGAAAGGGTTATAACGGCGATTATGATGGGAACATTTATATAGCTGATAGTATTGCCGGGGGGCTGGTTGGAACAAGTTACGGTAAAATTATCAATTGTCGTTCTGATTGTATCGTTTTCGGTAGTAGATGTGCAGGTGGTCTCGTGGGAATAAGTGGAGGATTGATAACCGTCTGCACATTTTCGGGAAATGTCTGGACAGACCATTGCGCCGGAGGATTGTTGGGGAGTGATTCGTATCGCGGAACATCCATAATCACTAACTGTTATTCAACAGGAAGCGTTGTGGGAAGAAGAGATGTTGGCGGGTTGGTCGGAGATAATGGAGATGGAATTATCACCAACTGTTATTCGACGGGGAGCGTAGTGGGGGGCGAGATGGTAGGTGGATTGGTTGGTAACAATGACGATGGATTGGTTGAAGATTCTTTTTGGGACATTGAGACAAGCTGGCAGACCACCAGTACCGGCGGTGCTGGTCTAGCCACTACCGAGATGCAGATGCAAAGTACATTCACCGATGTCGGCTGGGATTTCGTGGATGAAACAACCAACGGCACGGAAGATATCTGGTGGATTGATGAAGGACAGGATTATCCCAGACTGTGGTGGGAAATGTTGGTTGATTAGCGAATTAGTTAATTAGGGATTAAGAGCGTTACTCTTTGATTTTTTTGCTTCGGTACTGGATATAGCCCTGGCGCATCGCTATGTATGGTTCCAGAGAGGCGGACTTGAAATCTTCGTACTCGCCGATGTGGAATGAGCCCTCGTTTACCACCCTTGCGCCGGATATGTACGCGGAGGTTTCCCAGGGTTCTACATAGCGCACGGGATTCAGGAACCCATCGCCCACCATGCCGACCGAATCCCGCAGGGTAGATGGGCCGAATATCGGCCATACGATATAGAAGCCATCGCCCATGCCATGTACGGCCAGTGTCTGGCCGAGGTCCTCTTCAACGGGTTCTAATCCGTATCTGTCTTTGGCCGGGTCGCCGAATCCGAGAACGCCTACTGTGCTGTTGACCAGAAATCGGCGCAGCTCGATATCGGCGGAGTCTCCTTTGCCCTGGAGCAGGCAGTTTACGTAGCGGGCGGGCGTAGAAATGTTATGGAAGAAATTCCTTATGCCGATTCGGGCGGGCTTCGGTACGACGGCTTTACATACATTGGAACAGGGTTTTGCCACCCAGAAATAAAGTATATCGTTTATACCGAACATCAGCCGGTTAATGGGCTCCAGCGGATCGGGTATCTCGACTGCTTGCTCGGCAAATTCTTCTTCCAGCAGGTCGAATTCGTCGTCGGAAGACATTCCATTAGTCAGGGTATGATTGTCAGAAGGTGTCCTCTGAGAGGTTGCACAGCCCGCGCTCATAACGGCCAAAGCAAGAACGATAATATATAAAATCTTTATTTTCATTTTTTTCTTTATATCATCTTTTTGCAATCGTTTCGAGTTTTTAATTCTCCCTGCCGAAAGGTTTGACAATAATCAGCAGTTGAGGCAGGAGGGTAAGGGCGGCCAAAAGTGCAATCAGCATGGCTAAGCCGATTAATATGCCGAAATAAACGCTGGGTATAAAATTAGAAAGGACAAGGATTGAAAAACCTATGATAATAGTTATGGAAGTATAGTACATGGCGTGGCCGATGCTGCCGTGACATCGATGCATTGTGGGCAGGTAGCGGCGGTCTTTTTGAAATTCCTTTTTGAAGCGGTGGATGTAGTGAATAGTATCATCGACGGCAATCCCCAGGCTGATTGCGGCTATGGTTATTGTCATCATATCGAGGGGAATATCCAGCCAGCCCATTATTCCGAGAACACCTGCGACCGCAAGGGCATTGGGAAACATTGCGATGAGGGCTATTTTCAGTGACCTGAACAGAATCAGGAACATTCCGGTCAGTAACAGCACGGTAATGCCCATAGTCATTATTTGGGAACCGAACAGGCTTTGCAGCATGTTGTTGTACAGGACCAAAAGGCCGGTCAGGTGGATGTTTTGGCTTTCAAACTCTAATCTGCCGGTCAGGTCCCGCCGGATTCTTTCGAGCAGCTCGTTGCGCCTTAGATTTTTGTCGGAGTCTATGACCCTGGTCCAGAAGCGAACCTGATTATGTTCTATCGAGACATAGGGCTTTATTAACATGGTCTTGAATTTGTCCGGCGTCTCATTATAGAGCAAAGCCAGCTCGAGACTGTCCAGCGGCTTGTTGTCGTTTAGTTTCTCAGTGATTTTCAGCATTGTTGCCAGTGACAACACCTTGCCTATTTCCGGCAGGCTCTCGAGATAGTCGTGTATGGCTTTGACGCGTTTCATCTTTTCAGCGTTGAACCAGTATTTTTCGTCCGATTCGGCTTCGTCATATTCGTCGAACTCATCGAATATGTCGTCGCTTTCTGTGGCGGCGATTTCGGTAGTTTCCTTAGGAATATCAGAATCACCGAAGTCTATTATAACGTCCAGAGGGGTAGTGCCGCCGAGGCGACGGTCGATTATTTTCATGCCTTTGTGAATCTCGGTGTCTTTGTGAAAGTAGTCGATAAAACTGTTTTCGACCTCTAATTTCGAGATGCCGATGATGCCTAATAGCAGGGTCAGGGCGCTGATGCCTATAATCAGCATGCCGTGGGATTCGGTGAATTTTGCCAGGGTGGATGTCAGGGAAAAGTGGCGGCGGCTATTAACGGTTGGTATTTTTTTAGGAATGAGAGTGAGTATTGTGGGGAAAAGCAGAAAGGTCACTATCAGGGAGACAATCAGGCCGCCTATCATCATCCAGCCGAAGTTAATGACCGGCAGAATGTCACAAAGTACCAGAGAGCCAAAGCCGGCAATGGTGGTTAGTACCGCGTATATACAGGGTTTTAGCTTCAGCAGGATGGTGTCGAGAATCAGCTGGCGATTGGGGGATTGGGGATTTTGCACGAGCAGCTCACGATACCGTACAATCAGGTGAATCGCGATGGCCAGGGTGATAATTAACTGCAATGAGATGAAATTCGAGGATATAACCGTTACTTCCCAGCCGAAAAATCCCAACAGCCCAATCATACATATTGCAGAGACAACGCAGCATAGCATCGGGAGGAATATCCAGCGTTTGTTTCTGAAGATGATGAACAACATAAGAACCAGAAAGAGCAGTACGCCGAGGCCGAAGACTTTCAGGTCGTTTTTTATGAAGGTTATCATGTCGTCGGCTATCATACTTACGCCGCCAAGAAACAGCTCCGCATCCCGGCGATAGTTATCCATGGTGGCTCGTACCGTTTTGATAAGCCGGTGTCGATGGCGT
This sequence comes from Phycisphaerales bacterium, assembly GCA_050049715.1. GTDB lineage: Bacteria > Planctomycetota > Phycisphaerae > Sedimentisphaerales > Anaerobacaceae > NIOZ-UU13. Next base: position 1,148 of record JASFVS010000104.1, on the reverse strand, counting down.
CTGTATTTGTCTCTTTGTAGCCGGAATGACTCTTCCACGTTTTTTAGCTCGGCTTGCTCTTCGGCTGTGATTAGGCCGGAGTTTTTCTTTTGCCTCAGCTCATTACGACGCTGCTGCAAATTTCCATAGGTTTCATCCCCTGACAGATAGACCAGCAGGGCCGTGGTTTTTAAATCCGAGCTTACCAACAGATCCCGGTACAGGGGACTTTCGCGAAATTCGGCGGCGGCCATATTTTTGTCCACGGTCGGAGATTCGAGGGTAGGTAAATCAGATGTAAGCTCTTTTAGCGGGATTGGCGGGCTTTGCAGCAATGGGACGTCCAGAATGGAAAGCACTGAATCAACACCTTTAACAGTCTTTAAGTCGTCTCGCAGTTTGGCTAATGAGGTTAGTGTTTTTCGCGAGAGCAAATCGCCTTTTGGTGTGTATGTCAATACCAGAAAGTCATTTTGTCCGTAACGGGAATTGATTAGGCGGGCGTAACGCAGGTCCTCATCGTTCTCCAGGACAAGCGTTTCGGCGGAGGCGTCCAGCCTGAAGTTTCTTGCCTGTATGGAAAAGAAGATAACGGCTGCCGTTATGCAAATGATGACCGCTTTGGGATGCCCTAAAACCACTCTGTCGAAAAAGAATGATACCGCTGAGGGATGTTTCGTCATAATATTGTGTTCCTACTCAGTAAATCGGAAATCATTCATCTTGTGGTGGTTTCTCCAGCCGGGAAAGAAACTCCTCTACCGTGTCCTTACGGAGTATTTCATCGAATTGCGACCTGTAAGTTAAGAGGATGCTAATTCCCTGTATTTCAACATCGTAAATCTTCCAGCGTTTCTCCACTTCGCGAAGCTTATACAATATAGCGACCTTTTTGTCGTTGTGTATCAGTTCCGTCGGGATAAATGCAACATTCTTTCTCTTTCGCTCCGCCGGCTTGAATAAAACTTGCTCGTCTTTGTAAAGTGCGATTTTTTCACGGTATGTCCTCTTTAGCAGTTCCGTGAAAAGTTTGGTGAATTTCTCACGCTGGGGCGGTCCAAATTTCGGCCAGTGTTTTCTTCCTAATGAGAGTCTGGCCATTAGAGAGAAATCAAAAATTGGAGTTACGATTTTACTGATTCGTTCGACTTTTACTTCCTGCTCAAGGT
>JASFVS010000178.1:0-6605 GCA_050049715.1 Phycisphaerales bacterium | reverse complement strand
TCTGTCTGCTCAATGACAATTGAACCGCCGCCTTTAAGCTCAACCCTGCGGGACTGTACCTTCGCAATCTCATCCTCGATACGATATTTGTGAAAGAGGGGAACTTTGCCCTGATAGAGCGTCACTTTTCTTTTCAATCGCGGGGCGGCAAGGGAGAAAAAGTCCTTTATTTTGCGAACTACGCTGTCCGAATCGCATATAATGTTACTAATTTTACTGTTAAAAACATCCCTCATCGCCCTGATGACCAAATCAGATTCCTGATAAATCTCGTGGGGCGCTTTTTCCGTCTCTATGCGTTTTTCAATAGTCTTCCACAATCGGCTCAGATATCTCAAGTCGTTTTGTAAATCCCTTTTCGAGCAACCCTGGCCGGCGGTTCTGATAATAAAGCCCTGGCCTTTCGGCGGTTTGCTGTCATCAAGAATCTGCCGCAACCTTTTACGCTCATCCTCATCTTCAATCTTGTGTGAGACTCCGTTTTTTTTCATCCAGGGCATCATAACCAGATACTTGCCCGGCATAGCGAGATACGTGCTTAAGGTCGCGCCCTTTGTCTTTAAGCCTTCTTTGGTTACCTGGACAACAATCTCTCGCCCTTTTCGCAGACAATCCTGTATCGGCGGTCGCTCCTTCAGTGATTTTCTTCTGCCGATATGCTCAGCACGCTTACCGCCGGCACCGGAAAAATAACGCGGGTGCAGGTCGCTGATATGAAGAAAACCGTTCTTTCCAATACCGAAGTCAATAAAGGCGGCCTGTATGCCGGATTCAATGTTCGCCACTTTTCCCTTATAAATATTCCCGACGTGGCTGCTCAGACTGGCTCTTTCGACGTACAACTCTTCCAGCGAACCGTTCTCAACCACCGCCACTCTGCACTCTTCACTCTCCGCAACATTTATTAGCATCTCTCTTGCCATTTTCCTACCCTAATAATATAAATCCAAATATCAAAATATTATTTAATTTTACGCCCCGTGCCATTCTACGGATATTCGCCTGACCGGCAACACCAGTTTTTCCATGTCGAGCTCCAGCAGCTTTAAAATCTCATCGACACGAACCGTACCTGACGGGTTGATGTTGCATTCGACAATTATATTGTTTTTTTTCAGCTTAATCGACTTCAAAAAACTTCTGACGTCCAAATTCTTTACGCTTGATCTTCTTTTCTTTATTATCCGTTGAATATTAAGACTTTCGCTTGACAATAAACGCTCAATTATCGATTCTAACTTTTCATTGAGGTATTCCTCGCGTACCGTGAACACGTACGTAGCCGAACAAGGTTGAAACGACGTATTCGCTTCAGTAGTGCTTACAGAAAGCAGCTCGCATCCTTCCGGCAGCCGGGCCGAAAGACTATCTTCAATTCGTGATTCGTAATCCTCAGTTTGCAACTCGCCCGGAGCCAGGCTCATCCGGAAGCAAAGTAACTCATCATCCGAGGCAACCCCGACAGGTCTGGGCAGTGGTAATGACAGCTTGGGACGTGGATTGAACCCGCGGCTGTACTGGATGTTTAGCCCAGCCCTTGTACAGGCCCGTTGAAAAAGCCTGACCGTCTCGGCGTGTGAAAGAAATCGCAGGGACCCGCTTATCCTGAATTTTACGACCAGCAGAATGGCTCCATCATTCGTAACTATTATATGCACATCTCCTAAATAGCGCTGCAAAATACATTCATTTGTAGCATTATGTCTATCTTCAAGTAAAAAACAAGCTTTTTTCCCTTGCAAATTATTTCACTCTATCGTAAATTAACTGTGCAGCGCGGATGTATCTTGAGTTTATTAAGGTGGTTGTGATTTATTCACGGGCGCGAAGCGATCTTGAAAAAATACCAGCGCGGCATAAGCGAGTACGTATTAGAACACATAAGCGGATAAATTCAGACTCGGCGGGATGGGCCTGGTGATACGTGCCGCCGGTGTCTTATGCTATAGAACCAATGTTGCTCGGTGCTTATAAAGTAAGCACGTAGTCAGCTGTGAAAAACGAGCCTGATTAACGTCTATGGTGCCTGAAGGAGAGGAAAATGTTCAGGGATGTACGTATTATCTTACACTGCCGTCGGTTTCTTGTCATATCCGGTTTAATCCTGCTGTTATCAGGTTGTACCAGTTCGAGCCAGAGGATACAACAAGGAATGGATTTGTCCACTTCGGGCATTCAGTACGCCGATGCGGTTGATGGCTTGCTAAACGTAACTATCGACCGGGTTATCGACTTCGACAGCACAGAAGCCATCAAAATAAGAAAGTATGCGAGCGAGGACTCACTTAAAAGTACAATCAAGGAAAGAGATTCCGCCCTGCTCGGGCTTCTCAACGAACTGAACTCATTCCGTCGATATACACAACAGCTTAAAGTTTATTTTTTGAATCTTCAGGCCCTTGCGGATTCTTCGGTGCAAACTGAAACAGGAGCGGCGGTTCGTGCATTGAGCGAGAGTGTTAGAAATTCAAATAAAGAAATTAAGGGTGAAGATTCAATCAGTCTTAGTAATGAGGAAATTGACGGTATCGCAAAGCTTGGCGGACTGGTTGCAAAAGAAATGCATGCGGCGAAGATAAGCAGTGCTCTGCAACGAGATGCGACAATCATCAGCGAGCAACTTCTTCTTCACGAGAAACTTTTGGATAATCTTGCCGGTATACTCACAAGCCGGTTTGAAATAGAAAACGATGAGTTCCGAAACGAAAAAGTCATCGGTCCATATACAAACAAGGAAACGCCACTTGGTGCTGAATGGAAAAAAGACCGTAAAAAATGGTTAAAGTCACAGTTCACATTTGCAAGCCTGAACAAGGCAAAAGAGGCGGCGAGGCAATTGCGCGCGGTATGGGAGCAAATTCTGCAAGGCCAAAGTGATTTGAACTCAATATCATCGGTCCTTCAGGATATTAACGAATTCGTTACCATTATCAACGAAATTAAAGAAGCCAATGAATCCGAAGGAGATTCGCAATGAATGAAAGAACAGACGACTTAATCACCACACTAAAGTCGCTCAGAGCCACGCGCCGAAAACTCAGGGACATCGAGGATTCAACACTGGATAAATTAGAGCCGGCGTCGCAAAACGAATGGGCCCAAAGCCTGCAAAAAGTATCGCTGGCAATCACCCAGCTTGAAACCGCACAATTGAGGACCCTTTCGGAAAAATTCAAGAAACAGGAGCCTTTACTTGCAGAAGCAGCAGGCCGGCTCGAGGCCGATTTAAGTGAGCTTCATGATGCTGTTCAGGTTATTCAGGTAATATCCGAAGGATTGAAAACAATTACCAAAATTATCCGGCTTCTTAAATGAAGAGTAAAAAACATTGAAGCCAATATTATTTTATGTTCATTTTCAAGGAGGTATTAAATGAAGCGAGTATACTTTTTACTGATATTAGCCGGGATATTATTAGTCGTCAACAGTGTGACCTTAGCGGGAGAGCCAGCGCCTACACCCGTCACGTACTCTGACCGTATAGAAGTAGTTAATCTTTTCACCTGGGCGACAGGGCCTTCACCCAACTGGGGAGTAGGTGCTCTTTACGCTTTTCTGGGACTAATCGGAGCGCTTGTAACCGTTTTCGGCCTAATCGGAGGCGCTGTCCCGGGTACGGCGGGTTTCGTGAGGATTGAGGCCGGCATGAGACGAGTCGAGGAAAGGGAGAAGATTCTGGATAAGCTAATCAAAGACCCTGAAAGAAATCCGGAAGAAATCAGGGCGGTCGAGATAGCCGCGAATAATCTGCGAGACGATATGAGGGACGACAGGCGACGCCAGTTCACTTCTGCAGCGGTTTTATATGCTCTATTAGGGGCATTTTTTGCCGCCCTTCTCGCTCGCGACCTTATCCAGGCCCTTGCAATCGGGGCCGGCTGGACAGCCTGCCTTGGGGCGCTGGGTCTAAAGAAAGATTATGCGGAAAGAAAGTCCATGAAAGACCAAACCACAGAGAAGCTAACAGAGAAACTCGAAGATACAATATCCAAGGTTACAACAGGAAAGGCCCCGGAACAGGCGGATTGGGACAAGCTAAGTTCGGACTGGAATGATTTAAGAATGGAAGCGCAGGTATCGAGGGCGCTCTGATACGATAATGCAGGAAAACAGAAAGTAATCGAGCAGCAGTTACCTGCCTTGGAGAAATATGTTATTTGCGAAGCAGGTTTCAGTCGGTGGCTTTATACATATAAATATTCAGCTTGATTTACATCTCTACAGCATTGCAGGATACTAAGCATACGGCAGTACTACTTTTATAGTGCAGAACCTATGCTGTTTATATTTTTAAACAGCCGTGAAATATATATAGTTCTTGCAGAAAGGTCAGTGACATGCCAATCGAATATACAATTCATAATGACGGCCATTTCATCCATGCCATCGCAAGCAGTACCGTCACAGACAAAGACCTCGTTGACTACGAAGTAGACCATAACAAAGACGAACGAATCAAGATTCCGGTCGATGAATTGTTTGAGGTCCATCTCGGCGCTTTTCAAAATGTAACGCGAGACGGTGTTTCGAAGTTAATGGAACACAAGAAGGAGTCCAGAGAACCCATACCACATCGTTGTGCTATTGTCGTTTCGTATAGTGACAACATCGCCTGGGACCTGGCAAAATTCTACGAGAAAATGGCTATAGCGCATTCTCCGAAGAGCGTCATTGTATTCGGTGATATTGGAATCGCCAAAAAATGGCTGGGAGCAGAATCGCCAAAAAAACCGGAAAACAGCAACACGAAATAATTCATTGCAATCTAAAAAAAGCATTCTGTACGCAGACCATTGCTCCGGATACAATCGCTACGCTATTGTCGAAGAATTTACACCTTGCGGATTGGCCGGAGTTCTATTATATTGCAGCACCCTCGTAATTCGACCAATAAAAGGACTTAAGCAGGAAAAATATAATGAAAGCAACAGAGCTATACGAAGAAATAAGAAATTTCTGTAAGGCCAACGCGGACGAAGCCAACGTAAAAAAGTATTCAAGATACTTCAAGGAAGGCTTCGACGCTTATGGAGTATCGAAAGAGAAGTACGAAGAGAAAGTCGATTCGCTTTTGAGCGATAAAAGAATCAATATGAAATTAGTTCTGAGCACGAGCAGGTATCTGCTTAAAAGCGGAAAATACGAGGAAACGAGCTTTGCCATTGCTTTATTCAGAGGATTCCCAGAGCAATTTAGCACCGAGACATTCAGGAAAATCGGTAAATGGTTCGAAATCGGCATTATAAACTGGGCACATACCGATGCGATATGCGGGACGATAATCTCAGAATTTTTTGAGAGAAACATTATCAAATTAAAAGCACTTTCGGAGTGGCGGACGGCAAAGAATAAATATCAGCGTCGTGCAGTGCCTGTTGCGATGTTGACACTGCTTAAAAAAAATGCCGATTATGCCAAGTTGTTCGCTTTTATTGAGCCGCTCATGATGGATTCAGAGAGATGCGTTCAACAGGGCTTAGGATGGTTTTTGAGGGAGGCGTGGAAAATTAAAAGGAAACAGACCGAATCATTTTTGTTGAAATGGAAAAATAAAGCACCGCGTGTGATTTATCAGTATGCGACCGAAAAAATGACCAAAAAAGAAAAACAAAGATTTAAGAGAGAGAAAAAGTAAAAATCCGCAGCCACAGGCGCAGAAGCCGGAGTTATAACGTATCAAGCACGCATTAAAGGAGATTGAGATGAAAATATGTAAGCTTATTCTAATCAGCTTAATATCACTTTCATTTTTGACAGTATCACAGAGCAAAGAAACAAAAGATAATAAGGTGGAGAAAACTATGGATACACAAACAAATATGATGGAGAAATTCGAGTTTTTACTGGGAAACTGGAACCTGGAATACAAAATTCCAAAGAGCCCCTTTTCCGAAGAAGATTCAGGTTCCGGAACAGGGACCATCAAAAGGGCATTAGATGATAAATATGTTTTTGTTGACTATGAAGCCACTCTTGCCTCGGCATCGGAACAAAAAGGGAAAGCCCATGGGGTTTTCGCGTGGGATGAGAAGGCAAAGAATTACAAATACTGGTGGTTCGAAAGTTCAGGGAGTTTCAATGAAGCAACCTGTAAGTTCGTTAATGATGAGATACTTTTTATGAACTGGCCCGATTCTTTGCTAATTCAAAGCTTTACAAAAAAAGGGCCGGATAAAATGGTTCTGAGAATGGAATATCCCGTGGCCCAGAACAAGTTCGAATCAATAATGGAAGTAATATTCACAAGGAAATAACGTGCAGCAGTGGCGGAGACCTAAATAGAATGGGAAGGCAGGCGACAAGCTTTATTGTTATTTTGTAGGTATAATCAGATCGCTTCATACACACGTTATTTCTATATTTCAGAACCAGTATTGTTAGGGGAGCGTATAAACAAAAAAACAGACATATTTTGAGCAATAACTGAAGAAAAGGAGGCCTATCATGGCAAAGATACAGATAGTCTTTTACAGCATGTACGGACACGTTCATAAATTAGCCGAGGCTGTGGCCGGAGGGGCACGTGAGGTTTCGGGAACGGAAGTAACAATTTACCAGGTGCCGGAACTTGTTCCCGACGAAGCTTTGGAAAAAAGCGGGGCCAA
>JASFVS010000103.1:0-9035 GCA_050049715.1 Phycisphaerales bacterium | reverse complement strand
ACCATGCAAGGAAAACCCAAAGTTTTGTTAATGATGGAAACCTCCAGAAAGTATGGGAGGTCAATTCTGCGAGGAATAGCAAAGTACTCTCGTACCCATGGCCCCTGGATATTCTACAGACAGGCTCCTTTCTACTGGGGTGCCAGCAGCAAGAAGGCAACGTTAAAGCACCTGCTTAAGCTGGATATCGATGGCATCATTTTACGGGAGCAACGTGAACAGGAGTTGACTGACAGTATGCTTGCGACGGGTCTGCCGGTTGTTGTTTCTCCTTATAGAGAGCCTTTTGCCGGTTTGCACAACATTCTGGGCGATGACACCGCTATTGGGATAATGGCCGCTGAATATCTTCTGCGTAGAGGCTTCAAGCAGTTTGCTTATTGTGGATTCGGAGATATGTACTACTGGTCACGTGAACGTGGCAAGAGCTTTGGTGGCAGGGTCGCCCAGGCCGGATTCGAAACCCATTACTATGAATATGAGCAGCCAAAATCAAGGTCTCCGCACTCATGGGAGAAAGAACAGGTTATTCTGGTTGACTGGCTCAAACGACTACCAAAACCTATTGCCTTGATGGCCTGTAACGACGACCGCAGTCAGCACGTTCTCGAAGCATGTAAAATTGCCGGCTTTAATGTGCCGGAACAGGTTGCCATCATTGGGCTCGGTAATGACGACCTCGTATGTGACTTAGCCTCACCACCTCTGTCCAGTATCGCCCTGGGTGCGGAAAAAGGTGGCTACGATGCCGCAGCAACACTGGATAAGTTAATGAGAGGCAGGAAAGTATCAAACCGGAATATTATTGTTCCGACACTCTATGTTGTGACAAGACAGTCAACCGACATCCTGAAAATTGATGATTCCTATGTGGCTCAGGCCCTCCGTTTCATTCATCGGCGTGCCAGAAGAGAAGCCATTCAGGTTGCTGATGTGCTGCGAGCGGTTCCTTTATCCCGCCGGAGTCTATACGAAAGATTTTCCAGAGTTTTAGGCCGTTCGGTACATGAAGAGATTAAACATGTACGTGTGGAACAACTTGCCCGAATGCTGGTCAGTACTAATCTGTCAATATCCCAGATTGCCTCCGAGCTCGGTTGTTCCGATATGAAAAATCTCGCCCGTTATTTCAAACAGGCTAAAGGGATAAGTCCCCTGCAATACCGTAAGCACCATTCTCCGCAATAGTTAGTCAATTCATTTTAGCTCTATGAGGGTATTAACTCGCTCACACATGCTTCAACTTCCTCGAGGCAGCTACTTAACACGCCACTTAATTGCTCAAATTCACCTTCTTGCTGACCTTTAGCAGTCATTTCGAGGTCATAAGCAACTTTGTAGAGTTTTTGCATTGAAAGGTTACCGGAAGCACCCTTTATGGCATGTGCCCTCTTACCAATAGCGGTTTTATCATCTGCTTCAACAGCTTCGACAAGTGCCTGCTGCTGCTCCCTCAACCAGGGAACAGTCTGTTCGAGCACTTCTAAATATCCTTCCATAGAAATTTGCATTCTCTCGACAGCCAACTCAGGATCGACAGGTTTTTCACCAGGATTGACTTCGGCTGATTCTGTTTTACGACTGTCTTCTTCACAAAGCGATGGAGATTCAGACACAACAGCTGCTTGACCTGTCTTCGCAATATCAGTCTCTAAATATTTAGACAACTCCTCAACAAATTCCTTATAAATAATAGGTTTGGATGCAAATCCGTTAAAACCCCCTTCTTTACATTTTTGTCGCGTCTGGCGCATAGCATCAGCAGTCAGGGCGACAATAGGTATTTCCCGATTGAAGGTGCGAATCTGCTTGGTGGCTTCCATTCCATCCATAACCGGCATATGCAAGTCCATCAGGACAAGGTCAAAATCACGTTCACTAACAGCCTGGCAGGCTTCCCGGCCGTCAGTAACGGTTTCAACTTCAAGGCCGAGCTCTCCCAATATATAATTAATGATTTTTCGATTAGCCGGAGTATCCTCAGCAAGTAAAACTTTGCCGATTAATTTGATTTCATCAAGAATCTTGTCCGAAGTTTTTGCCTTGGAGAAAGCCATCTCTTCTTCCGGATTATCAATCATCTCCACTCCATCAAGCAAACCAACAGGTATTTGGACAGTGAAAATTGTTCCTTTTCCGACAGTGCTTTTCACATCAATATTACCATCGAGAGCTTTAATAATTTCCTGTGTAATAGTCAAACCCAGGCCTGTCCCGCCATAGTTTCGAGTAATAGTCGAATCGGCCTGTGTAAACGGTTTGAAAATTGAATCCACTCTACCTGCATCTATTCCAGAACCAGTGTCAATAATCTTAAATTCAATCATCCGGTTTGTCTCCGGCCCGAATATCCCAACTTCAACATCCACACCACCTGACGATGTAAACTTTATCGCGTTATCAATAAGATTGAGCAGAGCCTGGCGCAGCCGGGTCGGGTCAGAATTTATGGTACGGGGAATTGAGCTATGATAATGTACCGACAACTCGAGTTTCTTTTCGGCGGCCTTGCTGTTCATAAGCGAAATAATATTAGAAATAACCTCAATAATTGAAAAGTCTATTTTTTCAAACTCCATTTTCCCTGATTCAATCTTGGACAGGTCTAAGATATCGTTAATCAAAGCCAGTAAATGTTTTCCATTCGTTTGTATCGCTGCTATGTTTTGCCTGGCCTCGGTCTGATCATCTAAAAGACGATATGTCATATCAGAATATCCTATAATAGCTGTCATCGGTGTTCGAATTTCATGAGACATATTGGCCAGAAACCGACTTTTCGCCGAATTGGCCATCTCGGCCACCACAGCCAAGTGATTCGCCTTCGCAGTTGCCTCTATAAGCTGCTCATTAATTTCCTCAAGGTTCTTCTTTGCGTGTCTTAAATCATCCTCAGCCTCCTTGCGCTCGGTGATATTAATAAAGGCCTCGAGCAAGACTTCTTCACCTCGAAGTGTCATTGATACGATATTTTTATAAACTGGGACACGTTGTCCATCACCTTTAATCAGTTCACACTCTATATCACTCACCGTCTCGTCCTGGTCAAGTATGGGACACTTATCCTGTGGCCGGGAAAAAACAGTATTACAACAAACAGAACCGACTACTTTCTCAGCCTGTTCCGGAGCATAGCCCATCATTTCCAAGGCAAAGTGGTTCACCTTACGAACTTTTTTGTCTTTTCCCACAATCATTACGCCGACAGGTATCGCTTCCAGTATGGTTTCCGTAACATCAAGTGCCCTCTTCGCATCTTCCCTTGCCCGTTCGGCGTCATCCTTCATATTGAGCGCCTCCTCTCGGGCTCTTGCCAACTCTATAACTTTACGCTCAAGCTCGGCTTCGGCGATTACGCGTTCGTTCATTTCCTTATCACGAGAAGCTTGCGCCTTCCGTAAGTCAAGAATCATACTATTGAACGATTCTGCCAACTGCCCAATTTCATTGCCTGGCTTGATATCAACTTCGATACCCAAGTGCCCTTCGCCGACTTTAACCGTAGCATTTCTGAGTATCGAAAGAGGCTTGGAGATGGAATTTGACAACAAAATACCCATTGCAATACACATTGTTGTTAAAATAATTGAAATACTTAATATGAAATTTCTCAATTTAGTAACAGGGGCAAATAACTCCTTCGTCTGATACTCAATAGACAAAATCCAGCCCAGACCTTTATATTTTTTATAGCCACTGGAACGTGCATAAACCAACAGCTCCATTCCCCTTGCATGTTTGTCGTTCTCGTCTGCCTGCCTGATTAGAAATCCCGTTGCGCCTGTTATTTGCTTAAAAAACTTTTTAGCAGATATATCTTCAAAAGGTTCAAACACCCCATCCCTGTCATAAACTACATTGCCACTTTCATTAAATAAGATGAAATCCACAGTCTCATATTTTGAGAATTCCGCGGTTTTATCGATTATACTTATCACTTCTTCGATATTTAAAACAGTCTTCATAACACCCAGAAAATTACCATCTTCGTCATCAACTCTTATCCCAATATCTATGGAATGAATACCGGCACTTTCATCATACCCGACATCACTTATATACAAACCGTCTTTCTTTGCAACCTGCCACCACGGTTCATCCGCCTGGTAATAATCGGAAGTTTTTCCCGTCTGGGCAACATTCACTCCGTATTTGTTCGTTACGAAAACCTCACCGAAAACCTCAAAGCCATCTAAATTTTCATAGAATCTTATTTTTTCCCTTAATTCCACTGATAGTCTGCTCTTTAGTAATTCAAGCATAAAAACAGATAATTCATTTTCGGGAATAGAAATCCATTCTTTGTCTTTTTCTTCAATGAAAGTTTGTACATCATCTAATTCATCAAAATACCGGTTTGATTCCAAAACAGCGTCTCGTAATATCAAATTCGTAGAATATTCCTGGAAGATTTCAATTTTGTTGTATATATCTCTGTCAATATCATTCATTATCCGGACAGCCAGCGCTATAGACGTCTCCCCGATGGATTTCTGTAATGCCTTCTTGCTCGTATCGATTGCGATATATCCAACTATTCCCACTAACGAAGCAATGCCTGCAAATCCTAAAATAAGTTTCTGCCTTATTTTCATACTATGTCACTCTTATGCTAAAACGACTAAAGAGCTTTCATTGCCAGTTGCACGCTGTAAAATACTCATATTTAACGTTCCGTTCTAAGCACCGTTTGCCCATATCCATGAACAAAACAGGCTATAAAAACAACAAGAGAACGAAGTCTATTTACATCACACTAAAACAAACAAATGCTATAGGTCTGCGTTGTAATTTTTCTCTCCACGCCGCTCCAAGTTAAGCCCCCAAGCTGACTTGCATTGACCGCCACTATGCAACTACATAGCATGTGCCGTAATCAAATAAAACATCGGTAAATATTAAGACAGCCATAAAAATAATTGTAAATATTCAACGAATTGAGAGTTCTTTGGTATCAACGATTTTTACAAACTGAAATTCAGGCATTGTTCCAATAAAAATCTTTTTTTTAGTGTGGAAATTTCAGAAAACAACGCCTACCTTTCAATTCATCTAATCTTTCCGCGATATTGACCCGTTTACGGTAAAACCAAACAGAATTTATCGGAATGATTCTTCTCCGGGACCCAACGATAGTAATCACACCCCATAAAACATATCAGACTTTATGTACTTTTTTATGTCTATGTTAATTTTACCTAATCTAATCCACAGTATTTTTTCAAACCTTCAAAAATCGATTGCGGAGCCTTAAATAAAGTGCCGTGTTTATGTTCCTCCGGAAATGAAACTCATCTATTTCCGTCCAAGAAATCTTTCAATTTAAACCGCATCCCTGACCCGGAAAGTTGATACCCTCTCTATGCAAAATTAGTCGAAGCTAATTTTTTCAGAAAACACACAACGATGTTTACTTGCTGTATATACGAAATTAGATATACTTAATAACCATGAGCCTGATATAATTTCGTCTAAGATTTTTCTAACGGCAGCTTAAGTTTTAAGAAGCTTAATTACAGGAAAGCGATGTCGAATTCGCTATCAAAATCTTCAGAGGAGCGCTCGGTCGTGCAGTCTTGCGCTCAAGACACGATAAAGAGATATTTAAATCCAAACATAGGACGGCTATTACAAAATTTTATCTTTTTTCTTCTCTTTTACCTGTATCTTTGGCTCTATATCGACCTGCCGCTTATGTTTCACGGAGCCGGTGTTATTACAAACTTTCCTTCCTTCTACAAAGACTGGCCTTTTTTTATAACATTTCTGCAATACCCGGGAGGACTTATAGAATATCTATCAGCTTTTCTGTCGCAATTCTTTTATTATTCCTGGGCTGGTGCTCTTGTAGTAACAACACAAGCCTGGTCACTCTACTTTTGCTTCGACTATCTACTGAAAGCTGCAGGCTTACAACGAATGCGAGAGATTTGCTTTAGCGTACCGATTTTTCTGCTTATTATATACACTCAGTATACCTATTATTTTACAACAACATTAGCACTGTTGGTTGCATTAGCTTCAGTATGTTTGTACATAAAAATAACCTCATCACGAACAAAAGCTCTTTACTACTTGGGCATTTTTCTATCCCTGTCTATAATCCTGTATTATCTTGCCGGCGGAGCATTCTTACTCTTTGCAATTGTCTGTGCAATCTACGAATTGACTTTCAGGTTTCGCTGGAAAACAAGCTTATTTTATTTATTGACCGCCGCTCTTATTCCATACATAACAGGTGTTCTCATCTTTCGTGTCAGTACTATCGACGCCTTCAGCAAACTGCTGCCTTTCTCCTGGGAAATTCTCCATTATGAAAGCCGTAAAAGAGCAGTAACAATAGTTTATATACTTTATCTGCTCCCGCCTTCTACACTTATGGTATTGGGTCTTTGGCAAATACTCCGAAAAAGATTCCGCTTTTCAAAAAATCGAAAGAAAAAAGAACCCGCAAAAAAGACTCGGAAAAAATCCTTTAGCCCGCCGACAAACATATTTTCCTGGTACAGCCACTCACCAAAATTCAGTTGGGCCATCGAATCGCTGCTTCTATTCGCTATCGCCGGCGGCGTGGTTTATCTTGCGCGCAATGACAATCTTAGAACACGTTTTAAAGTTGATTACTACGGTTATCATAAAATGTGGCCGGAATTATTCATGTCCGCCCAACGTAATCCCGACAACCCGATAATTGCTCATGAAGTAAATAGAGCCTTATATCACAGGGGTCGGCTCGGCTACGATATGTTCTCCTGGCCGCAAGACCCAGATTACCTGTTTCTTTCCAATCCAGATTACAAATGGACGCACTGGCAAATTTTCAACGTATATTTAGACATTGGCGCCATTAATATAGCTGAAAATGCCCTTACCGAATGTCTCGAAGGACTTGGAGACCGCCCTATGATCTTGCGACAACTGGCTTTGATTAATATGGTAAAGGGCAATTTAAACTCCGCAAAAATCTACCTCAGCGCACTTAGTAAAACTCTCTTTCACGCCAAGTGGGCCAAACACTACCTTGACCATATCCAAACCGACCCAAAGCTATTAAAAGACCAATATATTCAGCATTTGCGTTCACTTTTACTGGACAAGGATTACCCCACTCAGTCCCTGCCAAAAGAAAGAATGCTTTCCTGGCTGCTGGAGAAAAACAGCCAAAATCGTATGGCCTTCGAATACTTAATGGCCTGGTATCTGCTAAATAAACACTTAGGCAAATTTACCCAGAAAATCGAACGATTACAGGATTTCGGCTATCCGGAATTACCCACGCATTACGAAGAGGCGGCCCTTATCTACGTATATGGAACGAAAAAACCTCTCCGCCTGAGTGGTTACAAACCCAGCTCTCAACTGCAAAAGCGAATCGAAGACTTCAGCCGGCTCCTGAACAGCTACGGCAGAGACAAAAAAGCCGCCTTCGCAGAACTGTCAAGAAAATATCGCAACACTTACTTTTTCTATTATATGTACGCGCCCTCGGGAACAAAAAAATGACGCCGGAGCAAAAACCAACAAAAATACAAGAAAGTAAAAGGAATAAGCTCGTTTACGCAGTTATAATCTGTGCGCTTATAATCTTCGTCTTACTTTTTTCTTTCCGCAGCAAAAAAATAACAATCTCACAATACAACACTATTGACCGCTCCGCTACCATTCATCCTCATTATTCCGGCGCCGTTATTCCACCGAACATCGCGCCTTTGAACTTCTATATACAGCATGATGGTTCGCGCTATTTCGTAAAAATATACTCTGAAAATGGAAAACCAATCGAGATTTTCAGCAAAACCCCAAAGATTATAATTCCCCAACAAACCTGGCATAAGCTTCTCAATTTGAATCGTGGTCGGCAGCTAAATCTTGACATCTATGTTGATGCATCCGAATCATCCTCAAAAGCGGGAAACGGAAAATGGACCCGATTTAAGACTCTCACCAATAAAATTGCCAATGATGATATAGATTCTTTCCTCGTTTACAGGAGGATTCATCCGGTTCATCGCACATGGAGAGATATGGGCATCTATCAGCGCAATCTTAGCAGTTTCGACGAATCGCTAATTCTGCACAATAAATACTTCAAGCACGGCTGTGTCAACTGCCATACTTTCTGTGGAAATCGTACGGATAAAATGTTAATCAGCATTCGTAGTGCAGAGTATAACAGTTCGGTTTTGTTAATTGAGGATGAAAAGGTAAAAAAGATCGGAACAAAATTCGGATATTCCTCATGGCATCCCAGCGGCCGTGTGGTCGCATTTTCCATAAATATGGTCAGACAGCTCTTCCATTCTTCTGCAAACGAGCCTCGGGACGTGATGGACTTCGATTCCCTGATGGCGTACTACCAAGTCGATTCAAAATCCGTAAAGACCTCACCGGCTCTTGCCGGGAAAGACCAGCTTGAAACATATCCAACCTGGTCGCCGGACGGCCGTTACTTATACTTTTGTAGCGCACCGATAACGTGGCCGGACCGAACCGTAGTGCCCCAATCTTACGACCAAATCAAATATGACCTTGTCAGAATAAGCTATGATCTTGCCGGTGACAGTTGGGGCCGGCCGGAAACTGTGCTTTCAGCCAAGGATACAGGTCTAAGTATCCTGTTGCCACGGATTAGTCCCGACGGTAAACGACTTCTATTTTGTATGTGCAATTATGGCTGCTTTCCGGCTTACCAGCAAAGCAGTGACCTGTATATGATGGATCTCGAAGAAGCTCGAAAAACAGGCAAGTACACATACCGCCGACTCGATATCAACAGTGACGACAGCGAAACATGGCATAGCTGGTCAAGTAATAACCGTTGGATTGTATTCAGCAGTAAAAGAAACAGCGGCGTATTCACAAGAACTTATATCGCACATGTGGACGAAAGCGGCAAGGTGCACAAACCGATACTACTGCCACAGAAAAACCCCCGCTATTATGATTCCTGCCTTTGGACTTATAGCGTCCCGGAACTTATCGTCGAGCCTGTCCGAGTTACAAAGGAAAAACTGGGCAGGGTCGTTCGCAGTTCC
>JASFVS010000102.1:0-9054 GCA_050049715.1 Phycisphaerales bacterium | reverse complement strand
TAACGCCATCGATTCCCTGTGAGAGTTTATAACCTTCCCGTCTAAGAATGTATTCGACTCCATACGGAAAGCGCCCCCATGTCTGAGCTATGCCGGTTGACTTAGGCTCAGGGACGTTTCCGAGTTCGAATTCGATAACGCCGTCATCAATAAAATTTCCGCTAAAGAGCCGGACTTTTTTGGTGCCATTAGGTTTATAGGCCATCCAGATAAATCTGTCGGTTCCAACTCCGAATAGTTCGGTGCCATTGTAGTCACCATGCTCGACACCGAGGCAGAATCGTGAGGATGTTCGCCTTATCTTGCCATCTTTTATATCGATGGCGTTATCTTTAGCGAGCTTGGAGATAATATCTAAAGCTGCTTTTCCTTCCTGTGTTAGCTCCATTCTTAGATTCTCACTTTCATTACTTTAACAGACCAATCGGGCTAAACAGTACGTACAGAGCCAGAGTGATTATTACAACGATAACACCGGCTACCTTGGCACCGTTGGAAGAGCGAAGGTTCAGATTCGTTTGCTGCCTGAATTCGATAGGTTGAGTCAAAGGCTTGATCAATGTAATTATAGTCATTACAACTAAGCAAATACCAAAACAAATAGCCATGCGATTGAGGAATTGAATTTCCGGGCCGATTTTGTATTTTCCGAGCAGGTACATTCCACCATAGGAAACGATATTGGTCAGTAGCCCGATTACGCCGGCGATGGGTGGGGCCTTCCTGACAATCAGGCCAAAGACAAAGACCGCTAAAATACCTGGCGATATTAAACCTTGGCTCTCCTGTATAATAGTGAAGATGCTGTTACTGATTTTGGGGTCGCCTAACTTCGGCGCCAGCCATACGGCAATAATCGAGAACACCACAACACATATCCGGCCAAGTAATACAATGCCCTTTTGCCCAGCCTGGGGACTGATGTATTTTTTGAAAACGTCCATTGTGAAAATTGTTGAAGCTGCATTAAGCATCGCGGCCAGTGAACTGACAATAGCTCCTAACAATGCCGCCAAAACAAAGCCTACCAGACCTGTCCTTTGGGGTAAAACACTACTGAGCAACTGTCCCAGAGCCGTGTCATATTTGTAGGCGATGAACTTCTCGCTTGTGACATTGACGTTGGCCGCTTCAGCGGCATTCATTACAGATTCGTTGTATGCCTGTAATTCGACCGCCAATCCAGGAAAGGCCGATTTCCATGATTTATCATCCGACTCAAATACGGTGTATTCTGCTAATTCTAAACCATCAAGGTTGGCCTGCGTTATAGGAAGAACGAAGGGATTCTTTGCCTTGATAGCTTTTTGAGCAGCGTCATCAGAATAGACGGCGAGCATGAATCTTCCTTGCGGCCAGTTTGTGATAGCCTCTTCACCCGGCGCCTGCGTTTTCACGACCATTTGGGTGCTTTCGTTAGCCATCATGTACTTAGCAATCACAGGGGCATTGTCACCTACTGATTGGTTCTGCATATCTTTAGAAAAGAGATTGAAGGCTATTATGCCCGGAATTACCACAACAAATGGAATCAGAAGTTTCATGAACGCTGAAAAGACAATACCTTTTTGTCCCTGAGATAGTGACTCCGAGGCCAGTGTCCGCTGGGTGATGTACTGATTAAGGCCCCAGTAGTAAAAATTCGGAATCCAAAGACCCAGCATTAACGCGGTGCAGGGAAGCACTTTATCATCTTTAGGCAGGAACATATTCATACGAACTTTGTTAAGTTCCCAGAAACGGTCGATTGCGCCGGTCTCCTGTGAAAAGGCTTTCAACCCTACTGCACCGGTTTTAACATTTTCCACAAAGGCAAGCTCATCTGTTGTTGCACCAAGCTTCTTAAATGCATATATCATCACAATCGCACCGCCTAAAATCAGCGCACTTCCCTGAATTAAATCTGCCCAGGCACAGGCTTTTAATCCACCAGCAGTAACGTATACCATTGCAATAAGGCCAATCACTATCGCTGCATTTTGGATTGATACATGGTAGCCCATCTTACCGGCCATTGTGTTGACCGTTAGTGCTCCGGAATATGTTACCGAGCCAAGCAGCAGCATATAAATAAATAACGTCGCAACCGCCATAATTGTTCGGGCGGTGGCGTTGTAGCGTACTTCGAGGAACTCGGGCATGGTGTAGATGCCCGCCCGCAAGAAATAAGGCAGAAATGCAAATGCTACAACCACGAGTGTAATAGCCGCCATCCATTCATAGCTGGCGATGGCGAGCCCGACATGGCTGGCTGCATTGCCGCTCATACCTACCAATTGTTCCGAAGAAATGTTGGCGGCAATCAGTGAAAATCCGATTAACCACCATTTCAAACCACGACCTGCAAGGAAGTAGTCCTCGCTGGTTTTTTCATGCCGGCTTTTCCAAAGCCCGATTGTAATCACAGCGGTGATAAAGCCCAAAAATACGGCAATATCCAGAGGATTGAATTCCATAATAAATCCTTTCCTTTTACTATCGCTCTAACTCATCCTTTTACTTCGAACTTCTAAAATTTGTATCATTATAATTATTTCGTCACCGGTCGCAATAAAATAAATTGCAAACAGGTAGGGCTTAACATCTCATAAAGGCTTCACTTAATGCATGGATAATATCGGTAGCTATCAGGCTGACCTGGCCGAGTTTTTCTGCTGCGATGTCACCAGCCAGGCCATGAATATAAACGCCTAAAACAGCGGCGTCGAAGTTATTTAAGCCCTGGCCTGCAAGCGCAGTTATGACGCCTGTTAAGACATCGCCGGAGCCTGCTGTTGCCATGCCGGGATTGCCTGTTTTATTGGTGTAGACTTTGTCGCCGTCGGTAACAACTGTTCCTGCTCCTTTGAGAGCCACAATGGTTTTGGTTTGCTGTGCCAATTGGATGGCTTGTTGCTGGCGGTCGGCCGGCGGTTGTTCTCTGAATGTACCTGACCATAGTCTTTTCATTTCACCGGGATGAGGTGTTAGAATAAGCTTTGCTTTCAGGTTTACATGCCAGTCTTTCATGCCGGCCAGATTATTCAGGCCATCGGCATCTATAACCAAACGGAGTTGATCCTGTCCAAGAAGGGTTTCGAGAATAGAACGAAGCGCACCGCTGATACCTATACCCGGACCGAATGCCAATGCATCGTTTTCACTAATAGTTTCAAGGATGGTATTGATTGCTTTTGCTGATATTCGGCCGTGACTATCTTCAGGTAAGGCGATTGTAGTAAATGATGGCTCTATTGAGGCGACTATCGGCAAAACGCTTTTAGGTGTTGCCACTCGCACAAGGCCGGCACCGGCACGCAGGGCGGCCCGGCCGGTAAGGGCGGCGGCCCCACTCATACCCAGACTGCCTGTGATGATACAGACTTTGCCGAAGTCACCCTTATGGGCGTCCGAAGCCCTTGGTTTAAGTTTTGGAATGGTATCGATTACCTGCATTCTTTTTCTTTTCGATTATTTCAATTTTCATTTGCTTCTATTTTTTTATTTATCAATGTTGCAGTGACGGCTGCGGAGAAGCCATTGTCGATATTGACAACAGTTACGCCTGAGCTACAACTGTTTAACATTGTCAAAAGGGCCGAGAGGCCCTCGAAGCTGGAACCATACCCAACACTTGTCGGCACTGCTATTACAGGGCAGCTTACCAGACCTCCTACGACACTTGCGAGAGCGCCTTCCATCCCGGCTATAACAATAACTATATTTGCGTTTTGAAGCTTGGGGAGGTGTTTGAATAATCTGTGCAGGCCGGCAACTCCGACGTCGCAAATCAGCTCCGTGCGCTGGCCCATAATCTCGGCGGTGACTTTTGCTTCGCTGGCAACCGGTAAATCAGCAGTTCCGGCGGTTACTATCGGCAGGACAGTCTTAGAAGGGAGAAGCTCTTTTTGTTCAAGGACGATTGCTTTAGCTGGTTTTTCGTATCGGGCGTTTGGGAATTTATTTGTTTTAACCAATGCTTCAAAGACATCGGGTTCGGCTCTTGTGGCTAATACATTGTTACCTTTTGCAGCAAGGCTTTCGAAGATTTTGATAATCTGGTCGGCGGTTTTGCCGGGGCAGTAAATAACTTCCGGGAAACCCCTCCTTATTTGGCGGTGGTGGTCAACACATGCAAAGTCCAGCTCTTCAAATGGCAGGTGGCGAAGTTTTTCGACCGCCTGTTCGATATCGAGCTGGCCATTTTTGACCTGTTCTAATAGCTCTTTTAATTGTTCAATCTGAATGTTCCACCTGCCTTCGCTCATTATATGTGATTAATTGTTCATGAGTCGTTCGGGGTTGCAGATATTACACGAATTATTGCTCACTATCAACTTTTTTATCAAATTCTTTGGTTCTATCGGCTACACATGTCCCTTTAGGAAAATCGAATCGAAAGGTTTTCTCATCCACTTTGACATTTGGTAAAAATTGGTGTACGTTCAGTTCATATTTGATTTTCCCTCTGTTTTGGATATTTGTAGATCGGTATGCTTTTTGAGGGTACCAGATATTTCCTTTGTCGGTCTCTATATAGCCAATTTGTTCAACTTCAATCTTAGATTCGAACTTAAAATCCTTATGTTCTCCATAACGTTGATACTTTAAGGGAAGCATTCCTTTCTCGTGCGCCAGCCAGATTTTATAAATAGTATTGTCTATATGAGTGATTTCCAGAACATGACATAACTGTCCGGCTATAGATTCAAGTTTGGGAAGCACTGACACTGTAGATACTAATATTTTAGAACTTAAGATGCGACTCAATTCCGCTTGAGAATTTGGGTTCTCTATCCAGTATATTTTGAAGGGCCCAGAGGGGTTTTCTTTTTGAAGCCGTCTTTTGTATAAAAGCATATAAATTTTAAGGATATTCATCATCTCAGTATTCCTGCCAATCATACCACGGATAATCATCCCTGATTTCTGTGAGGCAAAATATTCCCGTGTAATCTCGCCATCGAAAGCACCCTCAATAGTAGTATACGGCTGAGCAAAGCCATCTTCCGCGGTCGAATAACGCACATGGAACCGGCTACCTTGCTCGATTCTTTCGACATGCGTAACTTTCACCAGATTATCATATATATTCGGGTCTGCTGCCGCAGGTACGGCTTCTAAAACGCGCTCGGTATATGAAACCTGCATGCTGTTGAAATGTGCGTAGTTATCTTCCCAGATTTTGAGCATTGTCGCAACGTCGAGAAAGGCCTCTGTTGGTTCAGGTTTATTTGTTTGTGATGCAAGAAGTGTCAGGGGGATATTTAAAAAACAAATCAAAATTAGCATTTTTCGATTCATTGCTTTCTCCTTGTTTTGGGAACGGAAATTCCTCGCCTAAACTCTATTATCTCCTTCAACTACTTAGCCTGAATATTTCATCTCGCTTTGTTTGTGATTCGTTTTAGCCGGATGCTTTCGGTTCAAGAGATAAATCTGCGAAAATACCGGCTTTGTATTTATGGTACGCCAAAGAAGCTACCATAACCGCGTTGTCAGTGCAATATTGTTTTGGTGCAACCAGCAGTTTTATCGGTGGGGTGGTGTTGTCGCACATTTCTTGTAAATCGGTGCGTAATTTATTGTTGGCCGCTACTCCGCCACCTAACAATACGGTTTTAGCGCCGATTTTTTTAGCGGCACGTTTTGTTTTTTTAACGAGGACATCGACCACCGCCGCCTGAAATGACGCTGCGATGTCAGCAATTTCCTGCCGGCTCATCAAATCGACTTTGTCGTCGCCTTTCATATCCTGGCCTCTGCAATGATAGAGAACCGCCGTCTT
Organism: Phycisphaerales bacterium; assembly: GCA_050049715.1. Taxonomy (GTDB): domain Bacteria; phylum Planctomycetota; class Phycisphaerae; order Sedimentisphaerales; family Anaerobacaceae; genus NIOZ-UU13. Next base: position 3,287 of record JASFVS010000102.1, on the reverse strand, counting down.
TATGCCGCTGAATGAAAAGTCGAGTGAGTCGCGGCCCAGCATTGAGCGGGGGAATTTTATCGCCTTAGGGTCTCCGTCCGCCGCTGCCTTTTCGATATTTGGCCCGCCCGGATAAGGTAGCTTTAAAATTGTTGCTACTTTATCGAACGCCTCGCCGGCTGCATCGTCAATAGTGGAACCTAATAGTTCGGGTTCCAGCGGTGAGTGATAATCGTAAAGACATGTATGTCCGCCGGATACAATTAAGGCAACAGCGGGAAGTTCTAATTTTTCCTCTGACAATATCGCCGACTGCAGGTGAGCGTGCAGATGGTTGATTGCAATTAAAGGTTTTTCCCAGGTGAAACTGAGGGTCTTGGCGGCGGTAACGCCGACAACCAAAGCGATAGTAAGGCCCGGCTGATTTGCAACGGCAATTGCATCGATATCGTCTCTGGTAATATTAGACTGTTCGATTGCCTCTTTGATGACGGGGTATATTTTTTCGATATGTGCTCGGGAAGCAATTTCAGGAACGACGCCGCCGTATTTTTCGTGCAGTTTGGTTTGTGAAGCGACTACAGAGGATTTTACGATTCGTCCATCGGCAACTACAGCCGCGGCTGTTTCATCACAACTGGTTTCGATACCGAGAATATTTATGGATTTGTTTTCCATAGGGGGGATATTAGTCGAATCAGGTATTTCTGTCAATGTTGGCAGGGGGGTGAAACTATGGGAAGAAAGTATCCAGGTTTACCAGTTTCGTATTCGTTCCAGGAAATTCATTTTTCGTTCTGCCGTATTTTCTCTGAACTCTTCCGGGAAATCGTCGTTTTTTAAGGATCGGCCCGGATAAGTTTTATAAATGAATCGAATTGTATCGGTGGTCATATTTCGGGTATCTTCATCAGCAGTCCTTAGAAAGTTTCGGATGGCCTTAACCCCTTCGTCAGTTTGGGCAAGGGCAATATCCTTATCAGGATTTTCCAAAAGGGTTTTTATGGCTTCAATTCCTTCCTTAGTGCGTGTTCGTGCAATTTCAATAAGAAGGAATGTTTGAGTTGGGTCTGTGGAGCTTGGTTCTTTGGCATCAGCCAGAAGGGAAACCAGTTCTGATGTATATTCTTCATCTACGATTTCCGGATAGACCCAGTGGCGTCGATAGGCTTGTCTAACAGCATCCTCCGTAATTTTTTGAATTTCTTGGTTGTTGTCTTTTAAAAGGGTCTTAAGCGTTTTAACACCTTTATCCGTTCGATTGAAAGCGATAGCATAAATAGCCTGAATTCGTACCGGACTGTTGACATCGATCGCCAATTCCACCAGACGATTTGTATATCCGTCGTTGGGATGGTTATGTGCAGCCCCCACAGCAGTTCGTAAGATATCCGTTTTATCTGAATAAAGTGATTTACCGATAATTTCTTTAAATGTTTGCTCGTCGCAATCATATCTTTCGAGCACTCCCGGCATTCCAGGTACAAGTCCATGTTCGCGTACGGTTTTCAACAATTGATTTTTTATCTCAGCGGTTTTCGGTAGGTAACATCTAAAACCTTCTGCTGCCCAAAATGCTTCATTGGTGTGTTGGGAATTGTACATCAAATCAATCAACGTCGGCACAATTCTTTCGTCACAAGTATAGTTCAATTTTGATATAATTGCCTTTCTTTGTTTTGCCGGTTCCAGGGCACTTGAATGTTTGCTAGATTTCAGTCCATTTATGATGTATTTTATCCTCCACCAACGTCCACGATGATTAACAGAAGCCTCAGTGGGTTTTGGTGAAGGTTTGACCGATTTCAGTTCTCTCAACAGTTTCTTGATATATCTTCCCATCCACCAATGCCCGCGTCGCTTAACGGTAATTTCGATGGGTTCTGATTCGACTTGAATATAATCCGAATGATACTCTTTTGTATTTGGATCCTGGAAGTCAAAGAAATAGCTGTAATTTCCTTTTACAGTATATCGACCGGGGGCTTTTATCAATGCCCAGAGATTTAAAGGAATCGTTCTACTGAAAGATTGGCCGGTGAATATTGTTCCCGTTCCACCGCCTAAACCGCCTGCAAGCCCGTACTGAACGTTCTCTCTGGGGTCGGGTATGGCTTTGCCATTTTCCCCCCAGACATAAAGCGCATACTCAACCATTCGTCCGCTACGGTCATAATCGCGTTTTTCGAATTTAAAGGCACGTTTATCTTTGTTGGTAATCGTAAAAACAATTGGAATCTCATCGCCTTGTTTAATTCTCTTTAGAGGGCAGTGAATCTTTAGTTCGAGGGCATATTTGTCGTTTGTTATCGTTGCAGCATTAGATATGGTTTGTAAAAATACGAAAATTAAAAATAAAACTTGGAATAGAATGCCGTTTTTCATCTCTGATTCCCGCCTTAAAAATCTGCAATATTGTACTATTTTTTTACGGATTTTGCAAGTAATAGTATCTGTTTACAGATGCTTTTGCAGACGTGGAGCAGCGAGAAGCGGATTGGGATTAGTTTGGGTAATTGAAAGTCCGTACATATGTCTTTGGGGAAATCATTGCCTTTGATTTCAATTTCGTTTGGGTCCGAACAACCGAAGCCGGTTTGCTTCGCTGTTTTAATAATCGGTATATCATCCGGCTGAAGGCCGATTAGTTTTGCGCAAATTGTTTCACAGGCGATTGGGTCGGTGCCTCCGATGAGCCAGCCGAGAGGTCTCGTCCTGCCTCGGATTGGGCCGGGGCCGTCCATTGCAACGACGCCGTCAATAATTGTAAGGGCAGGGTTTAAGAACTGATATATATCGATAAGAAATTGGCAAAAATCATCGGTGTTTCCGCCTTTCCTAAAGTGCCAGAGTGCCTTGTGCTTACCTGAGACACAGCCGAACATATTTTTGACGGCAAATGTTGCTACCAGTTGCTGATGAGATTTAAACTTCGGCAAGTTTATTATAACGTCGGCATCGAGTGCAACCGAACTTATACCGACTTTAGTTTCTTTAGTTCCTATGCGATGCCATTTTGGTTTGTTGAGCTGTTTTACCGGCACGGAGAGTTTTTTGAGTGGTTCATCCAGCTTTAGTGCCTTAACGCAGGCAAATACATTACTCCAGGCGGGCGAGTCGCCTACAAAAGGCCTGGCGCCGAAATCTTTTAATAGGCGGGCCGTTTCAATAATAACGGTCGGATGTGTCTGGGTGGCGTGTCGGTAGGACCTTGGAGCGATGAAGTTCGGCTTGAGCAGGATGGTATCGCCCGGCTTTACGAATTTCCCAATACTCCCGAGAAGCTCGAATTGTTTTTGTAATGCTTC
>JASFVS010000101.1:0-9064 GCA_050049715.1 Phycisphaerales bacterium | reverse complement strand
GGGTTTATATGCAGATATGATTCTTAAACCCAGTTTAAAAGAAGACCAGTTTGAATTGGCCAGGCAATTAGCTATTGATGGATTATTATCACTGGATGACAACCCTCGACAGAAAGTCATGCTCAAGTTGCGGGAACAATTCTATCCGAGTCCTTTAGGACGCAGTCCAGTGGGGGAAGTCCCGGAATTGAAGGCTTTGACTGCTCAAACGGTAAAACAGATTATAAAGGATAAATTCAATCTTTCACAGACTATCTTTGCAATTGCAGGTAAATACGACTTTGACGCTGTTTGTCAACGGATAGAAAGTTTATTTGATGTTGAGCAACAAACAACAGTCGAGCCTGTAAAGATAAGTCCCGGTGCCGGCGCATATACTCATATAGATAATGACGGTGCACAGGTGCATATAGGCCTGATGACGGACACCGCCAGACCAATCGATGAAGATTACTATAACGCCAGAGTGGCGGTATCGGTCCTTTCGGGTGGTATGAGCGCCAGATTATTTACAGAAGTAAGGGAAGCGCGGGGATTGTGCTATGCAATCGGAGCTCGCTATCATAACCTGAAGGATGCGGCTGGTATAATGTGCTATGCGGGCACAACGCCTGATAAGGCCCAGGAAACACTCGATGTGGTAATCGAGCAGTTCAACAAGCTAAGCGACGGAATTAGTGAGGAAGAAATCCAAAGAGCTAAAGTCGGGCTAAAAAGTTCACTGATTCTAAGCAGTGAATCGTCCAGGAGCCGAGCTGGCGCCATTGCAAGCGATTATTATATGTTAGGTAGAGTTCGTAGCCTGGATGAGATTAAAGATAAAATCGAGCAGACTAATGTCGATTCGGTTTTGCAATTTTTAAGAAGTAATAAATTCGAAGATTTTACAATCGTCACAATAGGTCCTAAGCAGGTAATTGTAAAGTAGGAGAGAGGATGGAATTCAAACGAAAACAATTGGCTAACGGCTTAGACATCATTGGTGAAATTAACAAGTCTGCTAAATCTGCCGCGGTCGGTTTTTTCGTTAGGACCGGCTCTCGTGATGAAACCGAACAAGTAAGTGGAGTTTCACACTTCCTTGAACATATGCTGTTTAAAGGCACTGAAAAGCTTAGTGCTCTTGAAGTCAATGAGGCGTTCGACAGAACAGGTGCTCAGTTCAATGCCGGCACAAGTGAGGAATATACGGTCTATTATGCAGCAGTTCTTCCGGAATATCTGTTTGAGGTGGCAGGGCTGTGGATACAATTAATGAGGCCGGCGTTGCGAAATGAAGATTTCAATATTGAGAAAAATGTTATTAAAGAAGAAATTGCAATGTACAAGGACCTGCCGAGTTTTGATGTTATGGACCGGTGCAGAAATCTTCATTTTGATGGCCATCCTTGCGGCAACAGTGTTCTGGGAAGTGAAACCAGTATAAATAATCTTTCAGCAGACCAGATGAGGGACTATTTTACTCGTCGTTATGCACCAAACAATATGGTATTGGCCTGTGCCGGCAATTTTGAATGGGACAGATTGTGCTCGATTGCCGAAGATTCCTGTAGCATTTGGCAGAAGCAGGTTGTAGAAAGAGAGCTGAAACATTTCGGAGGCAGTAAAAAGAAAAAGAGAATCGAAAAAGCGAATCTCTCTCGAGAGCATATATGTTTGATGAGTTCCGGCGTATCCGCTCAGGATCCGAGGAGATTTGCCGCTTCGCTTTTAGGTATCATTATTGGTGATGAAGTCGGGTCACGATTTTTCTGGGAGCTTGTTGATAAAGCATTAGCCGAAGCGGCAACAATGCAGTTCGGAGCTATGGACGGCACGGGGGCATTCTATAGCTATATCCGATGTGGTAGCTATAATGTAAATAAAGTACTCGATACCGTCAGTAGTATCTTCCAAAGTTTATCCGAAGATGGCATAACCGAAGATGAATTAAGAAAAGCGAAAAACAAGGTATTGAGCGCATTGGTTATTAAGAATGAGTTGCCAATGGGCCGGCTTGATCAATTGGGGGGCAACTGGTTATATTTACAGCAGTATCGTACTGTTAAGGATGATGTCGATGCAGTTAAGGCCGTAACTCTTGATGATATTCAGTCACTATTAGAGCAGTTTAATCCGGGCGATTTTACACAGCTTTCGATTGGTCCTGCACAAAATAGTTGATGATTACAAGGAGATTGTGGCGGTGAGCATGAATAATAGTAACAAATATGATGATACTGATATCCTTCGTGCGGAGGATATAGTACCGCCATATAATACGAATGTCGAACAGAAGCGGGTTTTACGTGAAGATGCGGCTTTTGTTGAGCAGGATATCTCAAGCAATGATGATTGGGACCAGCGAGCAGATGAAGTGCCCAAATTTGACTTGGCCGCGCAGATTATGGCCGAACAGCGGAAAATTACTGCGGTAAGAAGAAGAGCGCCCGGCCAAAAAATAAAGAATCCGGACAGAAAACCACAAACACAATCAAGTCAATATACCTTTAAGCCGTTTGTATTGTCGGAGCAGGAGAGAATCATTGCCGAGATAGTAGCAAGAGATATTCAGAAGCTGTGTCGGGGTGATAAGTCAGGTTTATTGATGTAGAATTGTAATTACATAAACATACAAGTAAGAACATGTTTCGCATCTTTGAGTACCAACGTACAGCGTTGGCTGATATAATAAGTATAGGCCTTATTTAGAGATTTTAATCTCTAAATAAGGCCTTGATTGATTTGGTCAGGATATCAGATTACTACCATCGATGTTGAACACCACCGCTGATGATATGGTAGTTCTGGTCTGAATTGAAAGTTGTGTCATAGTCTATGAATAACTTGGTGTTATCATTGATTTCTGAGTGGAAACCTATACCAAATACCATGCTGTCTCTGGCAACACCCTCGTCGCTGATTGTAAATACTGTTCCCGGGTCACTGGCAAAACTTGCGTCGACTTGTGATTCGGTATCGCCCAAATCATATACGTAGCGGCCTCTGAGTTCAATCACTGAACAAACTCCATCGCTCTTATTTTTATCGAGTTGTTTTATCAGCTTGGCGCCCACTGAGCCTTGTATGGATTCATAGTCCTGAGCTTTAAATTTAAGAGCGTTTGGTCCTCCTTTTTCTTTATAGCCATCCTGGTCAAGATAAGTAAACTGTAAAGCTGCTGAAGGCTGGAGAATCCAGGTTTTGCCAAAATGCTTATTGTAACCGCCTTCGATGTAACCGGTGATTTCAAGTCCATCAAATGTGCCTGTGAGTTTTTCGGATGTCAGGTCAATTTGGCGTTTCGTCTCATATTCGAGGTCTGAAAAATTCAGTATTGTATCAACATACCAATTGTTCGTGTTTAAGGTTGCATATACGCCTATCGCTGTGCTGGATATCTCACTTTCATCTTTCGAGGAGGTGTAATCCACGTCTCCACTCGAAAAACCACCGGTAATACCGACTATTAACCTTTTATTAAGCTGATAATCTAAGCCAAATGCCGCACCCTTAACGCTGTAATCAAAGCCGGGAGCATCACTGCCTTCGGCGTCTCTATCACCGAAAACGCCATATCCTTTGCACCATATACCCCAGAGATTGTCATTAAAGAAGCTTGTACCATTGCCGAAGGCGTAATTATAAGGGCCTGGATTCGCATCGGTGGTATTTGTTTGGCCGAAAGATTCCAGAGACTTGGCCATGGCAAACAACCGGCCGTTACCCGATTCTTTGGCTATACCCAGACGCAAATTTTGGAATCTGCCGGCGACAGTGTTTGTAAATTTAGATGTCCCTGCAATTGTCGCAGGAGCGAGCGAGAGCCTTGAGAGGCCGGCCAGCTGGTTGTAAACACTACTAAGTTCGCCAAGGCTGCCAAGACGTTGAAGTGCGGCTGTGGTCGAATTACCCCCTCTGTTTGCTATCTGTTGTAAAGCCGAACCCAATTCCTTTTGATTATTAGTCAGTGCCAGACTTGGATCATCGAAGGGCATCGCGGTGATGTTCATCAGTACGGAATTGCCGCTTTCATAACCGAATGAAACATCAAGCAATACCATTTCTAAAAGGTCAAATGTATCTGTAACTATAACAGAGTTGGCATCGATGATAGTATATTGATGTGAGCCAGTAGCAGTCCCAGAGGCTAAAGCTTTTACTTTGCTGCCTTCGAGGATTTCCAAATTACCTGTGACAAGGAGTTTGTCGGATTCGTCGCTGGTGGTGTCAAATTCGATTTCAAGAATGCTGCCGGAATCTATAGTCATATCGCCGTCTATTGTAAGTGTGCCGATAGAATTGCCCGGCTTGATAACGCCTTTGTTTGTGAGGTTATCGGCTTTGAGAGTACCGTCCCCCATGATAGTGCCTGTGCTCCAGTTTGTGATATTACCTGCCTGGACAACGCCTTCATCTTTGACGTTAAGCAGTGCTGAACCACCGGATCCTGTATTGCTACCACCGATATAAAGGTGGCCGGTGCTTTCCCAGACCGAATCTGGTCCGCTCACGGTTACCGTGCCGAAGCTGCCGGCATTATATCCAACATATGCGTTAGTGTCCATAACCGTGGCATGGTTTGAGATAGTCATATCGCCAGTACCACTATAACCTACATAAAGATTTTCAGAGTTCTCCCACAATGAGTCTGTATCAGCTACAGAAACACTGCCGGTACTGTTTGCCTTATATCCGATATATGCGTTGGCATCTGTAACTTTTCCACTGCCTGAAATGTTCATGCTTCCGTTGCTGCCGTAACCCACGTATAGGTTTTCTGAGTTTTCCCACAGTGCGTTTGGTTCGCTTACACTCACACTACCGAGGCTGTTTGCTTCATATCCGATATAAGCATTGGCATCTTTAACCTCAGCGTTATCGGATATAGTCATATTACCGGTACCTCTATAACCGACATAGAGATTTTCCGAGCTCAAGAGTGCATTTGGTTCACTTGCAGCTACTACAGCTACGGTGCCGACGCTATTTATCTCATATCCAATGTAAGCGTTTGTTCCGGTGACTGTACCACCGTTTGAAATAGTCATGTCGCCGCTACTTCCGTAACCGACATAGAGGTTTCCTGAATTTGCCCATTGTGAGTCTGTTCCGGTTACAGTGACACTACTGCTTTCACTGCCTGTTGCATATCCGATATAGGAATCAAGGGCTGTTACTTTACCGCCGTCGGAAATAGTCACGTCGCTTGCGCTTCTGTAACCGACGTATAGGTTCTCGGAATTCTGCCAGAGAGAGTCTGCTCCGGCGACGTTCACGTCGGCGACACTGTTCACATCGTAGCCGACATAGCTGTTTTTACTCATAACCTTACCGCCGTCGGAAATAGTCATGCTGCCGGTGCCGTCGTAAGCGACATATAGGTTTTCCGAACTTTGCCAGAGTGAATCTGTTCCGGTTACAGTCACAGTGCCGGTGCTGGATCTGTCATAGCCTATATAGGCATTGGAATCTGTAACCATACCGCCTTCTGAAATTGTCATATCACCAGTGCCTTTGTAGCCGACGAAGAGATTTCCGGAATTCTCCCAGGTGGGGTGGGGAGCATTTACGTCGGCGACAGAAACATTGACGCTTCCTATACTGTCTGCTTCATAGCCAATAAAGGCGTTGGCGTCTGTTACTTTTCCACTGTGAGAGATTGTCATATTTCCAACACCTTCATAGCCAACGTAGAGATTTCCGGAATTTTCCCAGAGAGAATCTATTCCATCGACAGAAACGTTACCGGTTCCACTTGATGTGTGTCCGATGTAGCTTTCTGTGCTTGTCACTTTACCGCCATCGGATATTTTCATAGTGCCGTCGCTCTCATGTCCGATTAAGAGTGTGTCAGAATTTTCCCATAATGAGTCCGCTCCTGTGACGGTAACTAAGCCGGTACTGTTGCCGAGTACACCGATGTAGCCCACCGAGCTTGTTACTTTTCCACCTTCGGAAATCATTACTTCACCCTCACCTTCGAAACCGACATAAAGGTGATTTAGCGTATTCCAGACTGCATTTGGGCCGCTTACAGTGGCTTCACCTTTGCTGCCTCTGAAATAACCGAGGTAGCTATATAGATTTGAAACCGAGCCTCCGTCTGATATTTTCATATCCCCCTCACCGAAGTATCCAATATGAACATCATTGGAATTCTCCCAAAGAGAGCCTTCTCCGGTCACAAGCATACTACCGTAGCCGTTCGAACGGTAGCCGAGGTAGCCGTTATAATTTGTAATTTTCCCCCCTTCGGATATTACGACGCTCGCATTGCCGTTGTGCCCTACATCAAGGTCATTCGTATTCTCCCAAAGAGAACCTGCTCCGGTTACGGTAACATCGGCGGTACTATCAGTTAAGTAACCGAGAAAGCTATTGACATCTGTCACCTTCCCCCCATTGGATATGGTCATGTTGCCTGTGCCATAGTATCCGATGTAGAGATTGTCTGAGTTTTGCCAGAGGGAATCAGCGTCAGAGACATTAACATCACCGACACTGTTAGTGCCAAAACCGATATATCCCTTTGTATTTGTAACTGTTCCGCCATCAGAGATGTTAAGTTCACCGCTACCGGCGTAACCTACATTTAGAGAACCAGTTATTTCCCAGAGTGAACCCAGCCCGTCAACAGTTACAGTACCCCAGCCTGTACTTCCCTCACCAATGCTGGCAGTACCGCTTCCAACAGAAGCGCCGTTTTCGATTGTCATTGAGCCGGTGCCGAAGTTTCCGACCGTCATTGTGAATCGATTGTAAAAGCGTGAGCCGACACCTGTAACAAGTAAGTTGCCTACGCTCCCTTCATAATGACCTATGTAGGCAAGATCGTCGGTAACGATTTTGCCGCCATTGGAGATTTTTGCCTCACCATTTCCGTAGGACCCGATATATAAATCAGTTAAACTATACCACTTTGAATCTGGGCCGGTAACTTCAACATAACCTGTACTACTGCCGAATCGCCCGATTAGACCGGCATAGGATCTTACATAGCCACCTTCGGACACCGTCATATTGCCATTACCACTATAACCAATATAGAGATGTTGTTGACTGTTCCACGACGAATCTTCCCCGATGACATTGACTGTACCCGTGCCTCCTACATTGACGCCAACACGGCCGAATAATGAGTTGACAACCGAACTGCCGTCAGAGATTATCAAACTCCCGTTTGAAGAAGTTCCAACGTTTAGATTGCTGTAAACGTACCATGGGTCAGAATTATCGTAATTTGGTGAGATGCTACCGTATGTTGTAATTGATGCTTCAACGGCTTTGGATGCTATACCCGTAATGACAACTGAAAGCACGAGAAACAATGCTGTCCTGTGGCGCGATTTGACTATTTGAATCATATAAACGGCCCTCCCCGTTCCTAATTTATAAGTCCATTTAACTATAATGTTGCAAGTGTCGGCATAATAAAGATACCCGCAAATAATATGCGAATGCCGACTTTAGAAGACCCATGGCCAGCTAAGTGGCTGATTTTGATGACTCATTTGGTGAATCCCTCCCCCATGCTCGAAAAGGCTGAAGGCTTATTACCATCAGCTATCGCTTAGGTCCGTCTTAAGCATGTTATCTGAATCATAAAAAGCGAATCTTCAGCATTGCACCATTTTAGCAAAATCGAGTAGAAATGTCAAGCCTTTTTTAGTTTTGAACACTTTATATTCTTCCTGACAGTCCTGCATTGGAAGATAAGCCTGTGATGAAATTCACAATTACAAGGTTTCTGTAAAGCATATTAGAGGACCATTGAACATGTATGATTGTAACGATAATAATGATTTTAACGATTCTGAGATTCGCCTGTGGACAAAAATCCTTGTTACTGCGTTTCGAGTTATTGCCTTTTATGTATAGAGAATGAAGTCTCAAAAATGAACGTTTTACATAAGGTTTTGAAAGGAGATGTATTATGGCGCCGTTAAAAAAAATTAAATACGTTAAAATTGCTTTTATAACGGTGATTTTAGCCCTGATATTGTTTGTTGAACCGGTCTTAGCGGCGAAAAAAAATAATAAAAAAAATGCATCACATAAATCCAACCCCTCCAAAAAACAGACCGTGAGGCGACCATCTCCCCAAAGAACCCGGCGATCTTCTAATGCCGTAAAGACGCGGAATAGAGTAGTTTCCTCATCGCGCCCCAGCGGTTCTTCGAGCAGGTCAAACGTTTCAAGACCTTCAGGCCGAGGCGCTTCGAAGAGGACTATTATAAGCGGCAATCGCTCACCGGGCAGGATGATGTCCAACCGTAAATCTGCTAATAGAACACCAAGTCGACCTGTAACCTCAAGGCCTGGGATTACCTCCGGTAATCGGAGACCGTCCAACAATTCTATTAGCAATAGAAATACAACAACTGTAAATCCCGGTATAAGCAGACAAGTGTCAGTGGATGCTGGGAAGCGTAATAGCTCAAGTAGGAGCACTCGAATAGATACTCGAACTAAAACCAATAGACCAACGATATCGGTACGGCAGAGGGCTCCTGCTGGAAACTTATTTAATCGTGTAAGCCCGGATAAAACCTCGCGAATTGTCAGTAGAATTGAGACCAACAGACCGACGAAGTCCGCTCAACGAAATACACCTGCTGCGAGGTTGGGTAATCGTATAAGCTCAGATAAAACATCACGAATCATTAGCCGGATTGAAGCTAATAGACCGACAAAATCCAACCGTCAGAATAAACCAGCCGGAAAACCGAGCAGTCGTATTGATTCAGATAAAATCTCACGAATTGTAAGTCGGATTGAAACCAACAGACCGACAAAATCCAATCGTCAAGATAAATCTCCTGGAAAACCGGGTAATCATGTCAATCCAGATAGAACTTCACATGGTACCAATCGAATGGAGACGGGAAAACATCCTAAAGTTTCCGTCAGAGAAAAAACTGTGCCTGATGTTAAGAGAAATCGTGATGTTACAAAAACTTTAGGTCGTACCGGTGGCAGGGCTAACAGGAAAGTTGGCTTCGTTAGCCGCGACTCTAAATCAGAAGTCTTATCCTTACGGAGACATAAAGGAAAAGACTCGAGGATTAAGGAAAGGTTATTG
>JASFVS010000100.1:0-9175 GCA_050049715.1 Phycisphaerales bacterium | reverse complement strand
TTACAATGGTATCCCTGCGTATCAGATTAGTGTTGCCGATAAGCTTGCATCAAAAGAAAAACTGCAGCATTATTGCCAAAACCTGTTAGGTTATAGACCTGACTTTATCTTTACGCACGTTACAAGATTAGTTCGAAGCAAGGGAATGTGGCGCGACTTACAGGTTCTCGAAAAAATCGAAAAGGAATTCATCACACAGGGTAAAACAGCGGTACTTTTTGTGCTTTCGACTGAAGTAACGCGCCGGCCCAGCCACGATATACACAACATGGAATCTGCATATCGTTGGCCTGTGGCTCATCGTGAGGGTTGGCCGGATTTGTCCGGCGGTGAAGCGCATTACTATACTGCTGTGCAGGAATTTAATGCTAAAAGCAGGAATATAAAAATCATTTTCATCAACCAGTTCGGTTTTGCGCCTAAATGGTGCGGCGGCAGGATGCCGGAAGAGATAGAATTTATGGATATACGCAAGGGAAGTGACGTCGAATTTGGACAGAGCATTTATGAGCCGTTCGGAATAGCTCAGCTCGAACCGTTGACTTTCGGCGGAATATGCGTTTTTACCAATATCTGTGGATGTGCGGGTTTCGTGCGGGATGTGACCGGCGCAAAGGATGTCAGGAATGTTATACTTGCGGACTATACGAAACTTGCAGATAATAGCTATGTTGACGTTGAAGATATGTTACAGATTGACTCATCAGTACGCGACCGGATAGAAGCGAAAGAAAGCGAACAGGTTGCCATGCAAATATGCTCGCGCTTGCCCAAAAACCAGGCCGAGATTGAAAATATGGTTCAGACCGGCTACGAGCTTGCAAAAAATATGAGTTGGGATGTAGTTGTGAAGAATTATCTGCTCAGCGGGCTTCAGTCCGCCGGTGTCGGCCAGCGTGCCGGGTTCGGATAACATAAAAGCTCTGGATGAGTTTCACATTTCATTTTTTGTTTCACTTTTTCTTCTTGTCTTTGTGTTTGACAACTCACGGTTAAGTGATTAGATTACCCCGCTGTGGGTAATATCGTGGACAAACCGGTAATAGGCATTTTAGGAGGTATCGGCTCAGGTAAAAGCACTGTTGCCGCGGAGTTTGCGAAATTGGGCTGTAAGGTTATTAATGCCGACAAAATTGCCCATGAATTGCTCAGAGAACCGGCTGTTAAAGAAGAAATAACAGGTTTTTTGGGAGAGGGTATTTTAAATTCTATAGGTGAGATTGACCATAAGAAACTGGCAGAAGTCGTTTTCGCCGATGCTGAAAAGCTGTCGTTGCTGAACGGTATAATCCATCCTCTCGTCTTGAGAAAAACTGAGGAACTGATGGAAAAATATAGGCACCAAAATCAGGTTAAGGCAATAGTGTTGGATATGCCGTTGTTAGTGGAAGTTGGCTGGGACAAGCGATGTGACAAGCTAATTTTTATTGATTGTGAAAAAAATTTAAGGCTTAAAAGAGCAAAAAAATTGGGTTTTGATGAAAATCAGATTAAAATTAGAGAAAATTTTCAGATTTCTCTGGACAACAAGGCGCGCGTCGCCGATAATACCATAGACAACAATTCTGACTTCTCGGTATTAACCAGGCAAGTTAAAGATATTTTCTCTTACGTTGTGTATAATGGGTAAGTGGGGTTTGTTGTAGAATGCTCATATTACTGTTACCCGTTTTTGATATATAGGTTATATTTCAGCTATTCAAAGTTCAAATCGTATTTAATTCCTACGGGATGAATAATTCTGTGGAATCGTATCCCTGCTGCTCGCTTTTGCAGGAAGAAATTTTACAGAGTCGACAACAGTGTTTTACAAGAAAAGGAGTAATGATGGCTAAGGCTGTAAAAGGCACAACAAAAAAACGCAAAGGTGCAAAGAAGAAGACTGTTGAGGAGCAGGATGCCGCCGAACAACAGGGACAAACAGCGGAGGACTCAGCAGAAACTTCGGCTAAGGTCGAAACTGAGGACGAAGCAAGAAAAGCCAAAGAGGCTGAGGAAGAATCCACGCATGCTAAGTATGAGCGGATTAAGAAGGGCAACTTATATTTAACGGATTTGCAGAAGCTGACCGTTGCAGAGTTGCACGATCTTGCTAAAAATGATGATATTACAGAATACAGTGCTCTTAAAAAACAGGATTTGATTTTCAGGATTCTAAAAGAGCGTATCCGCCAGAACGGATTGATGTATGGCGAAGGTGTGCTGGAAGTGCTGCCGGATGGTTACGGATTTTTAAGGAATCCTGATTATAATTACTTGTCGTCCTCGGATGACATTTATGTTTCACCGTCTCAAATCCGGCGTTTTGGCCTGCGGACGGGTAACATTGTATCAGGTCAAATCAGACCTCCGAAGGATTCCGAGAAATATTTTGCTCTCCTGCGGGTTGAGGCGATTAACTTTGAGGACCCTGACAACCTTTCGGAAAAGGTGGTCTTCAGCGATTTGACACCACTGCATCCGGAGAACCGTTTTATCCTCGAAACTTCGGCTGAAGAATTAAATATGCGGATCATTGATTTGGTCACTCCGGTTGGTAAAGGCCAGCGTGGCCTGATAGTTGCTCCGCCGCGGACCGGCAAGACAATTCTGCTTCAGAAAATTGCAAACGCCATGAGCACAAATCATCCCGATGTCAGGCTGATAGTGCTGCTGATTGACGAGCGGCCTGAGGAAGTGACAGAGATGAAGCGCAAAACCGCTGAAGATGTTGAGGTTATAAGTTCCACTTTCGACGAACCGGCTTCACGTCACTGCCAGGTGGCCGAAGTCGTAATAGAAAAGGCAAAGCGGCTTGTTGAATACGGCGAAGACGTAGTAATCCTGCTGGATTCAATTACCCGTCTTGCCCGTGCTTATAATACAGAGATGCCGCATTCGGGCAGAATCCTGACCGGTGGTGTTGATGCTGGCGCAATGCAGATGCCCAAGAAATTTTTCGGCGCAGCAAGAAATATCGAAGAAGGTGGTTCACTCACTATCTTTGCAACTGCATTAATCGATACAGGCTCGAAAATGGATGAGGTTATTTTCGAAGAGTTCAAAGCAACCGGAAATATGGAGCTGCATCTTGACAGGCGTCTTGTTGACAGAAGGACTTGGCCGGCTATAGACATCAGCCGAAGCGGAACCAGGCGCGAAGAGCTGCTGCTCGACCCGAGAGAGCTACAGCTCGTGTACCGGCTTAGAAGGGTGCTGAGTGAATTGAATCCTGTTGAATCGATCGAGTTACTAAAGAGCAGGCTTGTCAAAACCAAAACCAACGCAGAATTCCTGATGACAATGAACCTCGATTAGGCTTCAACTGCGGGCAAAAAGCTGCTAATTTTAAATCAGGCAAAAATGCCTGATTTGCTCTTAATTGTTCACTTTACATTGTGAGCGTTTTCTATTAATGTAATATTCCGGCTGCTGTATTGCGCCGGAATTTTTTATATATGATTATCGAAGTCGGGTTAAGTTATGGCTGAACAACTCTCGAAAGTTTACGAATCTAAAACGATAGAGCGGCAGGCGAATGAAATATGGTCTTCTAATTCTTACTTTCACGCTGAACCGCATGGCGGTGATAAAGATGATAAGGCTTATACGATTGTAATTCCGCCGCCCAATGTCACGGCTCCGCTGCATCTTGGCCATGCGTTGAATAATACGTTGCAGGACGTCCTGATACGATTTCGCCGGATGCAAAATTACAACACTTTATGGATGCCCGGCACCGACCACGCCGGCATTGCCACGCAAACTGTTGTCGAAAAACGGATTCTCTCGGAAGAGGAAAAAAGGCGTACGGATTTTAAGCGCGAGGAATTTGTCGGCCGTGTCCAGGCCTGGAAAGATGAATATGAAGCGCGCATTATCAGCCAGCTAAAAGCGATGGGCTGCTCCTGTGACTGGCATCGGACCCGTTTTACAATGGACGAAGTTTGCGCCAAGGCCGTTCGGGCTGCGTTCTTTAAACTTTTTAAGGATGGACTGATTTATCGAGGCAAAAGACTGGTCAACTGGGACCCGGCCACGCAGACCGTATTGGCTGACGACGAGGTCGAGCACGAATTAGTACAGGGACATTTCTGGTATTTGAGGTATCCGCTTGTTGAGCCTGTTAACATCGAAGGCAAAAAGGTTGAATACGTTACAGTTGCAACGACCCGGCCGGAAACAATGCTTGGCGATACCGCCGTTGCTATGAATCCAATCGATAAGCGAGCCGAATATTTGCTTGGTAAAAAAGTTCGGCTTCCGATTGTAGGCCGGATTATTCCCATTATTGCTGATGAGCACGTTGTTTTGCCCGATGCCGATAGCGATGATGAAAAAGCAAAGTTTTCTACAGGTTTTCTGAAAGTTACACCCGCCCACGACCCGGATGACTGGGAGATTGGCCAGAGACACGATTTGGAAGTTATAAACATAATGGCGCCGGATGGCTCGATTAGTGATAAATACGGCTGGGAGGATGTCGATGAGCCTGAGGCGCAAAATTTACTTGGAATGGACCGTTTCGAAGCGCGTGAAGCGATTGTTGAATGGTTCCGGACGGAAAAACTTCTCGAAGATGTCCGCGAATACGCTCACGAAGTAGGGCACAGCTACCGCAGCCACGTACCCATCGAGCCGTACCTATCCGACCAGTGGTATATCGCGGTTAAAAAGCCTATCGAGCATTTGAAAGAGAAATTCGGCGATGGTTTCATTGAGGGAACCGATGTGCCGTTAAAGTCCCTGGCGGGCCTGGCCTTAAAACCCCTCCTCGACGACAGGCTGCGATTTATACCCGAACGTTATGCTAAAACCTACCAAAGCTGGCTTGAAAACCTGCGCGACTGGCCCATCAGCCGCCAGCTCTGGTGGGGACACCGGATTCCAATATGGTCAATTGAACTTACAAAAGCTGGCGCCTCTGATCCTTATGAACCGGATTCGCTCTTATATGAACGAATAAAAGATGACTTTGAGAAATCATTTACAGAATTTGTACAAAAATGTGGTTTACAAGATGAAATTTGCTTTAGATCAAAATGGAATGAAATTGAAGAAAGATGGCTCTATTATACTTGTACGAAAACCTCGAAGGCAGACACTGTATTTGCGTTACTAAATAAGATTCTTTCAAATAAAGGTAGAATTGATAAGATCAAAGGATATCGACAAGATAAGAATTTATTCATAAATGAATTCGGGAAAGCAGCGTTTAATAAAATCGGGGAACTAAGAAGGTCTATCGGTATTATTAATCCTATTCAACAAGACGAGGATGTTCTCGATACGTGGTTTTCTTCCGCACTCTGGCCTTTTAGTACGATGGGCTGGCCGGATGAAACGCCTGAATTGAAAACGTTTTATCCGGGCAACGTCCTTTGTACCGCGCGCGAGATTATTACGTTGTGGGTCTCGCGCATGGTAATGATGGGACAGTATTGTGTCGGCGATATTCCTTTCAGTGATGTCTATATCCACGCAATGATACAGGATGGCCAGGGACGCAAAATGTCCAAGAGTCTGGGTAACGGCATTGACCCATTGGTCGCCATCGACAGCCACGGCGCTGATGCTATGCGTTTTACGTTGGCCAGTATGACTACCGACACTCAGGATATTCGCATGCCGGTAGAGCTAATGACTTTGCCCGATGGCCGGCAGGTCAATACCTCGCCGAAGTTCGATATTGGCCGGAATTTCTGCAATAAGCTCTGGAACGCCTCGCGTTTTGCCATGATGAATCTCGAGGGGATTGACCCTGCGAAGTTCGACCCCGCCCAAATGGATATCACCGACCGCTGGATTCTTTCGCGTTTGGCTAAGACTATCTCCGATGTTACGGAGTCTTTAAATAAATTCAAATACAGCGAGCCGCTATCGAGCCTTTACAGATTTTTCTGGAACGATTTTTGTGACTGGTATCTTGAGTGGGCCAAACCGCGAATGCAGGATGGCCATCAAAAGCCCATTGCTCAAAATGTCTTGGCCTTTGTGTTGGACCGGACCCTTCGTTTGCTGCATCCTTTTGTTCCGTTTATCACTGAGGGAATATTCCAGAAACTAAACGAGATTGCCCCGGCCGGAGGGCTTAAAGGCATAGCGGAATCTGAAAAGGCCGAAGCGCTGGTCGTCGCCAAATGGCCGAAGATGCCGGATTCTGTTACGGATGCCGATGTAGAAAAACAAATCGAGACCATTCAATCTGTAATCCGGGCAATAAGAGACATTAGAAGCAAATATAACAAACAGCCGAGCGAGAAATTGTCGGCATCTGCGAACTCATCAAAGGAGATAGCGGATGTCCTGAATGAAAATAAAAAGCTTATTTGCCAGTTGGCGGGCTTGAAGGAATTTCAGGCATCCGATACCTGCGAAAAGCCCCAAAATGCAGCGGCGGTAATTGTTGACCAGGTTCAGATTTATCTGCACGAGGCCATAGATATAGAAGCCGAACGGCTTCGGTTGCAAAAACAAAAAGAGCAAGTCGAAAAATCAAAGAAGGCAGTTGAGGCAAAGCTGGCAAATGAGAATTTTGTTACTAAAGCCAAGCCTGAAGTGGTTTCTCGGGCCAGAGACAGGCTGGCGGAATTGACAGAACAGTTAAATAACGTTGACAAACACCTCTCGGAATTAGGTTGATTGTGGATTGGTAAAAGCGTAATAGTCCAAAACCAGTGAACTCATATCAATAAATGCGCATATATGAGGTAAAGGTGGTGCCAAAATGGAAATGGAAGCCGAATTATCCCGGATAATCATTAACGAAATGTCCGACCAGCAGGTGATTGTCATAAAAGAGCGTCACGGCAAGCGCAGTTTCCCCATTGTTATTGGTATAGTTGAAATTTTTGCAATTGACCGCCGGCTGAAGGGTATCACACCACCGCGCCCTATGACGCACGATTTATTGGCCAGTGTGATTGAAAATCTTGGTGCAAAGATAGAAAAGATAGTGATAGATGACTTGCGCCACCACACCTTTTATGCCAAGATACACCTTAGTATGAATGGGCGAACTGTTAAAGTTGATTCTCGTCCTTCCGATGCAATCGCCTTATGCTCGGCGACAAAGGCCCCTATTTATGTTGCTGAGCATGTTTTCGAGAAGACCGCCCAGTAAGAAAGGTCGAAATAATCAACAGCCCGACCCCGATACAAAGAAAGCTGTCCGCGAAGTTGAAAGTGTGCCAGTGATATTCCCGCCCCGAAATCGTAATATAAGCATCGATAAAGTCCCGCACTAAACCATCGTTAAAAACCCTGTCATAAAGATTCCCGCAGACGCCGGCCGCGAAGAATCCCAGAGCAGCCTGAGCTAATTTTTGATGTGTTTGTCCGAAAAGAAAGATAGCTAAAATAATTAATAACGCGATTAGCGAAATGCCCATAAGTATGTAAGATTTACCGGCGAACATACCGAAAGCGGCGCCGTTATTAAGCGCTGTTACCAACTTTAAAAAACCATCGATAACGACAATAGACTCTCCCGGCCTGATTTGCTCGAACGCCGCTTTTTTAGTCCACAAATCCAGCACCAGCCCGCCCAACATCAAAGGCCAGAAAACCAAATGCCCCCGTAAATCCGGCAGTACCCCGGACAGACCCTTCGGGAAGATTGGATTTGTGTTCGAAGAAGCAATACTTTCTTCTGTTTTAATTTCTTCCATAATCGGTTTTTCAGAATATTGTTAATACTGATTTTGTTAGCCTTTAAAATTGGCAAGCAATTATATCACGCTGGGTGTCAGCGTCAAAACATTTCAGTATCGACTGGATTTTACTGATACTTATGGTATATTTTTCACTTCTTTGGATTGACAATTAACAATCAATATTGTAGCGTAGCGAAAATCCGGCCCGCTTCGCCGCCTGCCTCGATTTGGCAAGGCAGGCGAGGCGAGCGTTGTTTGACGGAATAAACAATAGATAATAAATTGAGAGCCCGGGTGGCGGAATAGGCAGACGCGCTAGCTTGAGGGGCTAGTGAGCTTCGGCTCGTGCTGGTTCGACTCCAGTCCCGGGCATGATTTAATTCAGCATTTACTGAATTAAATCACCCTGAGCAAGAGTTGGGCTTTTGCTCAGCTTGTGTTTGAGGACGACTTGCTTCCCTGCGATTTCACAAAATCTAATAGTAATAAAACAGTAAGAAATATTTGTATCATCGCAATGCCCTCGAAGGTAAAAAATGCAAGCAGCCTTTCATTAAAAAACTTTTCCCATCCTAATCTCCTTAGCATAATGACGGGAGTGATAATGACTTCTATTATCAGCACGGCTAAGGAGAGATAAAAAAAGCACTTTCTCTTTTTGAATAATGCAATTGTTAACAATAACAAGGGGACCGCCCCGAAAATGGCCGAGGCGGTTATTGCCCTTGGTGCGCATACCAGGTCGTGTTTTAAGTAAATTGCAAATACAATAGGTGCGCAAACAACTATGAAGATAAAAATTAAATACAGCCTCTTCATTTTTCGCTGTCCTTCTTGATATCACTAACGCACGGATGATTCTTTGCATCTCCATGACATTTTCTAATCTGCTCCTTCGAACAATTTTTGACGTCGCCCTTGAGCTCTTTCGGGTTTTGACAACAGGTCTGTTTTGATTGATTGTCACACATAATAGTCTCCTTAATATATATTGTTATTGACTTATATTTTCATAAGTATGTGCTTATAGATAAAAGCAAAAAAATTATCGCTATGTTCAGATAAATTCATCGCCGAAATGTTTCTTCACGCTTTTTTTGAAGTTATCGAGACGGCTTTTATCCATCTTGTAATGTACTATAGAACCATATCTGCTGCTTTTTACCAGCCCGGCCTTTTTTAGTATTGAAAGGTGCTGCGACACAGCCGGCTGGCTGATTTCCAACCTTGCTGTTATCGCGTTTACGCATAGTTCCTTGTCTTTAATGAGCTTTAATATCTGCAATCGTGATTTCACGGATAATGCCTTATATATATTTACTATTTCTTCTTCGTTCATAGTATTAGTTTGTGCTGATATACAAATAAGTAACTACTAATATAACAATCTCCTGAATAACATTCAAGTAAAAATATTTTGTTTTTTGAAATTTTTAAAATATCGCCCTATTTTTCTTACGCCGTCGCAATGGTATTGTTAAAATTAGCGTCAAATGCAGGGTATTCCATATTGATGATTGATTACCGGGAGGATTAAGATG